>NZ_JBEYVX010000075.1:0-29857 GCF_040644195.1 Streptomyces sp. NPDC047014
GTCGTGCTTCAGCTGGAAGTTCTCGTCCTCGAACTTCTCGCCGTAGATGGACTTGCCGCCGGTGCCGTTGTGGTTGGTGAAGTCACCGCCTCAGCCCACGGTCCAGGGGGCCTGATGCCGTAGCGGCACCAGTCCCCCTCCCCCGTTCCCACCCGGCCCACCGACCTCGGCACTCAGTCCGCTAGACGTTTCGCGTCGAGCCCTTGAGTACCGATCCATCTAGTGGGCTAGATGGCTGAATGAACATACGTCACCCCACATACGCCCTGTCAAGCGTCTTCACGGGTGAGGGTGCGGCGGCGTGGCGTGAGTCACTTTTCCCCGGTGGCCGCTAGCGGGGTAGACGTACTTTGCTGGACTGTATGGCGACATCCGTCTAGCGCGGTAGATAATGAGAACGGTGGTTCAGCAGTGGACTACGGATCCAGCAGTAGACGGGAGCAGTGACGGTGATGGGTGAGGAAACCCCCACCGGCCGGCAAGACACCCTGGGTGACCGCCTCGGCTTCTTGATCGAGACCATCCACCCGGCGGGCCGCGGTCCGTACTCGTACCAGGAGATCGCCGAGGGCACGAGGAAACTGCCCGGCCCCTCCGTCTCGCACGGCACGGTCCAGACCATCCGCCTGAACAGCAACCCGAATCCTGGCATCGACTCGATCCGGGCGCTCGCCAATTTCTTCGGCGTGACGGTCGGCTACCTCGCGGACGGCGAGAACGCCGAGGCGATTGAGCAGCGGATCGAGGAGCGCATCACCCGGCTCCGCGAGGAGATGGGCAAGGCCGCCGCCGCCGACGAGTTCGCCCAGGTGCTGGAGGACGAGGAGGTCAAGGCGGCCGCCTTCCGCCTCAGCGGCCTGTCGGCCGGCTCCATGCGGTCCGTCACCGGCCTGATCAAGCAGCTCCGCAAGGCCGAGGGCCTTCCGGACGTCCGGCCCCGCCGCCGCCGTCGCAAGGAGCCGTAGCCGTAGCCGTGGCCGGGCGCGCGTCGGCCACCCGCCGACCACCGCCCGCCCGCGCCCCCACGGGGTGCGAATCCAGCCACGCGACCCGCGTCAACAACGGTGTTTCGGCCGGTCGGAGCGCCCTCCTTCGGCTGCCCGACCCGCTTCCGGATACCCTCGGTGCGGTCAGGAGTGCGCATCAGGCGGACGACACGGGCGGGGTGGACGGGGTGGGCTGCACGCCGGGGAGAGCCGACGGGCGGGGAGGGCGACATGCGGTGGTGGAAGCGCGCTGACGCGGACTGCGCCGCCATCGCCGACCGCCTTGTCATCCCCCAGCCGTTCGACCTCGAAGCCTTCTGCGCCAACATCGCCGAGCAGCGCGGCCGCCCCCTGATCCTGCTCCCCCTCGACGGACCCCCCGACCCGGCCCTGCCCTGCGGGATCTGGATCGGGCTGGAAGTCGCCGACCTCGTCTTCTACGACGCGGTCGCCGCCGAGATCCTCAAGGTCCAGATCGTCCTCCACGAGATCTCCCACATGCTGCTCGGCCATGTCGCCCCCGAACTGGACATCCCCGAGCGGCCCTCGGAGCAGGAGATCGCCCGCGCCTCCGAGCACTTCCAGCGCCTGCTGACCCGTACGCACACGGCCGTGTCCGGGCTCGACCGGCCCGATCTGCCCGTGGCCGCGATCATCCGCGCCGAGGCGGCCCGGATCCGCAGCGTCGCCCGCAGGTCCGAGGCCGTCGACGAGGAACTGGGCCTCGACATCGACCGCCTGGCGCAGCTGATGGGGCGGAGCAAATTCGCCAGCCCGCAGGAACGCCAGGCCGAGACGCTGGCCACGCTCATCCACGAGCGGGCCGGCCGCTACACGACGCAGTCGACCTCCAGCGAGGCCGAGGACCGTCTGGTACGCCTCCATGACGCCCTCGGGCACCCCGTTCGAAACACCTGGTCGTGAAGTGAAACAACTCGAAATCGCCGTCCTCGTCATGCTGTGGACGGTGACCCTCTGGCGGGTCCCGTCAGCGGTCCGGACCGTCAAGCAGCGGGCGCTGTGGGCGGCGTTCGCCGCCCTGACCCTGTCCATGACGCTGCGGCTGCCCGGGGTGATGCTCCGCCTGGACGAGTGGGCCGGGGTCAACAACCTGTCCACCCTGTTCAAGCACTGGCTGGGCATGATCGCGGCCGGCGCGGTCGTCGACTTCGTCGTCGCCATCGCCCGCCCGGAGACCGGCCGCCGGCTGCGGGTACGCCACGGTGTCGCGCTGACCGCGATGGCGGCCATGGCGGTGCTCTTCGCCTTCTTCGTCCCCCGCCCCTACGAGGTCACCGACTTCTTCGAGCACAACGCGGGCAACGGCTGGGCCACGGTCTACTACCTCTTCTTCGTCGTCTACCTCGGCATCGCCATGGCCACCGCCACCTGGCTCTTCTGGGGCAGCGCCCGGCACGCCAGCGCCCGCTGGCTGCGGACCGGGGTGCGCCTGATGGGCATCGGCACCGCCTTCGGCGTGCTCTACACCCTGGTCCGCGCCGGGTACATGACCAGCCGCCTCGCCGGACTCACCGACAGCGGCAGCGACATGGCCGTCGACAACGCCACCGACGCCCTCAAGTACACGGCGATCGGCTTCATCCTCGTCGGCAGCAGCATCCCCGCCTTCGGCGTGGCCTGGCGCACCGTGCAGGACGGCCGCTCCCACCAGCGGCTCCAGCCGCTCTGGCAGGACCTGACGGCCGTCACCCCCGACATCGTGCTGCGCGCCGGACTGCTGCGCAGCCCGCGCCTGCGCCTGTACCGGCGGGTGATCGAGATCCGTGACGCCGCTCTCGCCCTCGACCCGTACGCCGGCCAGGACATCCGGGAGCGCGCCCAGGAGGCGGCGCTCCGCGCGGGCTTCGACCCGGCGACGAGCCCCGCCGCCGAGGCCCTGTGGCTACGGGCGGCCCGCGAGGCGAAGGCGCGCGGCGCGGCCCCGGCCGCGACCGGCCCGGAGCCGGGCACCGACGGGATCGACGACCTCGACTTCACCACCGAGGTGGAACGGCTGGTCCAGCTCGCGCGGGTCTACCACTCGCCCGTGGCCGACGCCTTCCTCATATCCGCCAGCAAGGAGACCACGGCGTGAGCGCCACCATCACGCGGCCCGCTGAGAACCGGACCGCACGTCTGATCACCGATCAGCTCGACCCCAAGACCTGGATCATCGCCGACACCGTGCTCATCGGCTGGCACACCGCCGGTCTCACGGGAATCGGATGGGGCCTGTTCGGCTGCCTGTTCGCCGCCGTCCTGCCGCTGGTGTTCATCAAGTACGGGATCCGCCGCGGCCGGTGGGCCGACCGGCACGTCGGGCCGAAGCGCGGGCGGCTCATCGTGATGGCCTTCGTCACCGCCTCCGTCTCCACGGGGATCCTGCTGCTGTGGGCCTTCGACGCGCCGCGCACCGTGCTCGCGCTGATCGCGGCCATGCTGGCCACCATGGCGGCCCTGTTCGCCGTGACCCCGATGTGGAAGATCAGCGTCCATGCGGCCGTCGCCTCGGGCAGCGTGGCCATGCTGGCGCTGTCCTACGGGCCCTGGGTGCTGGCCGCCTACCTGCTGGTCGCCGCCGTCGGCTGGTCCCGGGTCGCGCTCCGGGACCACACCCCGGCCCAGGTGCTCGCGGGCACGGCGGTGGGCGCTGCCGTCGCCTCGGCCACCTTCGCGCTGATCCGCTAGCGGGGGGGCAGAGGCCGGGCCCGGCGCTCACCAGGTCCAGCGGAAACCCGCCGCCGCGTGCTCCAGGGCGGGCAGGAAACGGTGGACCGAGCCGTCCGGGGACAGGGCGGCGGGGCTCTCACTGAGAGGCGCGCCGTCCCGGTGATGGTCCCAGGTCGCCCACCAGAGGCGGGCCGGGCGGGCGGTGGCCGGGAACTCGACCACGAGGTCGACGTTGTCGGCGCGGGCGTGGGCCACCCGCCGGTACTCGGTGACGGGCCCGCGGCCTGGGCCGTAGCCGAGCTCGTACTCCAGTGAGACGATCTGCCCGGCCTCCAGCGGGGCCGGGAAGACCAGTTCCACGACGGGCGTGCTGCCCGGGAACTCCCGCCGCGCGCCGGCCCGGGCACCGCGCAGCACGGTGACGTCCACGGCCCCGGGCGGCAGTCGGCAGGGGAAGGCCGCCACCCCGTCCTCGCAGGCCATGACCGCGCGCGTGGTGCGGTGCCGGAGCGGGGCGCCGTCGGGGCCGATCACATGCCGCTCGAACACCGCGACCGTACGGTGCCGCTGGCGGATCGGCAGGTACTGCGGCATGCGCAGGGTGTGCGACACGGCGCCGGACCCGCCACCGCCGGACACGGCATCCGGGCGCGGCGGGGCCCCGGAGCGCAGGGCGCGCAGTTCCATGGCGTCGGCCCCGTTCATGGCGAAGGCCCCGATGAACCATTCCAGGGTTTCCCGGCTCAGGACCTCCCCGGTCAGGGCCCGGTGCACGCGGTCCTTGAGGCGGCGCGCCAGATCGGTGTCGGTGTCGGGGCGCTCGCCGGTGTCCCACAGGTGCAGGGCCAGTACGCGCGCGACCGCCGAGGCGCTGAGCGGGCCGGCGGCCCGGCGCAGTTCGCGGTGCTCCCAGCGGCTGCGGTAGGCGGGCCGTTCGGCCAGCAGCCGGCACAGCAGCCCAGCGGTGGCGCGGGCTCCGGCGCCCGCGGCCGCGTCCCCTGTTCCTGCCATGCGGTGCGCTCGTCCCTCCCGTGCGACACGACTGCGACGGACCGGTGGTGCACTGCCCGTACGAGACCGCCGCAGCGGGCCGCCCACGTTCCGATCGGAGCCTATCCACCTGTGAACACCGCAGTCGACGGCCGGACTTCGCGCGGTCCGTATCCGGCGGAGGAGGTACTGGCACGCGCGTTCGCCCGGGGCGCGGAGGCCGACCTCACGGGCGGAACGGGCGGAACGGGCGGGGCCGGCGTGGCGGCGGATCCGGGCGATCCGGGTGCGGCCGGGGCGCGCACGGTCCGGGCGGTCGTGGTCGCCGCGCTGCTGAGGGGCGACACGGCGGCCACGGCCACGATCACGGCTCCGGGCGGCGGGGCGCGGGCGCTGCGGCTGCGCGGGGCGCTGGTGACCGGCCGGCTCGACCTGTCCGGGGGCGGGGTGGCCCCGGAGGTGCTGCGGATCCACTTCGAGGACTGCGTCTTCGACGCGCCGCTGGTGTGCTCCGACGCCGCCCTGCCGGGCCTGGTGCTGCGCGACTGCCGGATACCGGCGGTGGACGCGGACCGGATACGGGTGCAGGGCCCGCTGGAGCTGCGCGGATGCGTGGTCCCGGGAGGCGTACGGATGGAACGCGCGCGGGCCGAGACCGACGTGCTGCTGACCGGGAACGTGCTCGGGCCCGGCCCCGACGGGCAGGCGCTCGCCGGGGCGGGCCTGACGGCCGCCGGGCTGCTGGACCTGGCGGGGACGCGGACCTCGGGGGTGGTGTCCCTGGCCGGGGCCCGGCTGACGGGCCCGGTACGGCTGGACGACGCCGAGGTGCGGGTCCCGGGGGCGGACGCCCTCGTGCTGGACCGGTCGGTGCTGGGCGACCGCCTGCTGGCCCGCCGGCTCGTGGTCGAGGGCGGGCTGCGGATGTTCAACGCCGATGTGGCGGGCAGCGTCCAGCTGACCGGCGCCCGGCTGACCCACCCCGCCGGGATCGCGCTGGGCGCCTCGGGGGCCACGGTACGCGGGGCGGTGTGGTGCTCGGCGCCCTTCACCGCGAGCGGCGAAGTACGGCTTACGGGGGCGGAGTTGCGTACGCGGCTGGATCTGACGGGGGCGCGGCTCGGGCATCCGGGGGGACTGCCCGCGCTGCGCCTGGACCGGATGGCCGCCTCGGACGTGGCGCTGCGCGGCCTGCACGTGTCGTGCGGGTCGGTGTCGGCGGCCGGGATCCACGTCCGCGACACGCTCGATCTGCGCGTGGACCGGGTGGACGAGCTGGACCTGGCGCAGGGCACGGCCGGGGTGCTGCTGGACGACCCGGACCACTGGCCGGCGCGGACGGGGCTGGCGGGGCTGACGTACCGATCGCTGCATCCCGTCCTGCCCGCCGCCGACCGGCTGGCCTGGCTGGCCCGCGACCCGTCCGGCGAGGCCGCCACCCAGCCGTACGCGCAACTCGCCCAGCACTACACGGCCTTGGGCCGGCCGCTGGACGCGCGCCGGGTCCGGTACGCGGCCCAGCGCCGGCACCGGGCCGGGCTGAGCGGGGCGGCGCGCTGGTGGGAGGGGGTGCTCCAGGTGACGGTGGGCTACGGCTTCCGGCCGTGGCGGGCCCTGGGCTGGCTGGCGGCGCTGGTGGTGCTGGGCACGGTCGTCTTCGGGAACGTGCCGCCCACGGCACTGGAACCGGAGAAAGCCCCGCGCTTCCAGGCGGCGGCCTACACACTGGATCTCCTCCTGCCTCTGGTGAGTCTGGGGCAGGATTCCGCCTTCCAACCCGTCGGCGCCACCCAGTGGTTCGGCTACGCGCTGGTGGGGGTCGGGTGGGTGCTTGCCTCGGCGGTGGCACTGGGACTGGGCAGGTCCCTGTCCGGGAGCTGAGGCGGGTACGCGGGGCGCGTCGCGGACGCGCGCGGGACGAACGAGGGAGGGCTTGTGCCCGGCGAGCACGACATGAGGACGGGCCTGGACGGCCGGCCGGCGGAAATCCACGACACACGGCCGCCCGACGGCCCGCCCCCGGGCCCGGCCCTGCCCCGGCCGGCCGACCCGGACCGGCCGGCCGACCCGGACCGGGCAACGCCCGCCGGGACGGGGGCCGGTGCCGGAGCCGGCGCGGGCGGGAACGGCGGACCGGTGGACGGCGGAGGCGGCCCGGCGGACGGCGGAGGCGGCCCGGCGGCGGGCGGACCGGCCGACGGGGGGACGGAGGATCCGCGGGAGGCGTACGGGCGCGCGGCGGACGGTACGACCGTGCGCGGCGACCGGGCCGACGGCGATCCCGTGCTGGGCCTGGGGCTCACCGAGGAGGGGCGGGAGGTGGTGCTCCGGGCGCAGGACCGGGAGGCCACGAAGCCGCCGGAGCACGGTCCGGGCCCGGAGGACATGGAGATCGAGCGGTGCGGGCCGCCTCCGGCACACCTGTGCGCACGGGAGGACTTCCACCGCGCCGAGGAGGTGGTGCCCGGCATGGCGGCGGCCGTGGACGGCTGCCTGGACGAGTCCGGGGACGAGGGCGCCTTCATCCGGAAGCTGATGAGGGAGGTCCCGGCGCGCGGACATGCCTTCTGGCTGATCGGCGGCGCCGTCCGCGACCTGGTGGACATCGGCCCCGAGGCCCGCCCCAACGACCTCGACTTCGCGGGCACGTTACCCCCGAAGGCCCTGCTCCAGCAGATCATGCCGGACCGTCTGGCAGGGCTGGGCGACTACCGGGCCCAGATGAGCCCCGTGAGCCAGGTGGTGTTCCTCGCGCGTCCCTCACGCGGCCCGCGCATCCTGGAGTACAAGGCGCTCGCGGTGACGGACTTCCTCTTCTCCGCCTACGGCGGCAGCCTCACCGACGACGTCGCCTCCCGCGATCTGACCGTCAACAGCCTCTACTACGACCACGGCCGGCGGGTGCTGGCCGACCCGACCGGCGAGGGCATCGCGCATGTGCGCGCCCGCCCGAAGGTGCTGGCGAGCCGCAACACCGAACGCCCTCCGGTGAATCTCGCCGGAGTGCTGATCCGGTTCCTCAAGTTCGGCGTCCGCTACCCGGACGCGGACACCACCCGGCTGCGTGCGTGGGCGGCGAAGCTGCCGCCGGACCTGACCGACCGGCTCACCGAGCAGGACTGGCTGGTACTCGAAGGATGCTGGCGCAAGGCCGTCCGGCCCGAGGGCACGGCGCGGGCCATCGAGCTCGCCGGGCAACTGGGCCCCGTGGCCGACGCGTTGGCGCGCCGGCTGAGCACAGCCGGCGGTGCCGGCGAGGAGGGAAGGGCATGACCGCCGTACACCGGCCCCTGAGCGGCTGGGTCCGGGCCGCGAGCCCCGGCCCCGGCGGGGCCTGGACCCCGAGCGGGCCCCTCAACGACGGCGACGAGCGCGCCGACGCGCGCGGCCTGCCCCGCTTCGCCTCCGGCTGGGAGCGCGGCGCGCTGGCGATGGCCGGCGGCGGGCACGCCCTCGCCCTGACCCAACCGGCCACCGGGGCCGCCGTACTGGAGCTGGACGACCTGGGGCAGCCCCTCCCGGTATCGCCCGCCACGGCCGGGGCCGTGGCCTCGGTGGAACGCCGCTGGCCGGCCGTCCGTCTGGAGCCCGCCGAAGCGGAACTGCTCGGCGCGGCCCATCCCGAGCTGCGCTTCGGCCTGCTGGACCGGCTCGCCGCCGAAGGGCGGCCCGAGCCGGAGTCCTTCCACATCCTGCCGTGGGAGCTCGTGGACCGGCTCACGGTGGAGGTGACCGCCGCTCTGGACATGGCCGCCGGTCCCGGGGAGGGCGGCCCCCGGCCGGGGCCGCCCGTACGGCTGCGCCACTGGTTCTCCCCCACCGGCTCGCGGTTCACCGCCGCCCTGGAGCAGCTGGACGCGGCGCTGCGCGCGGCCGACACCCCGATCCGCCGGGTGGCGACGACGGCCCTGTGCGAGCGGCTGGCCGAGGCGGCCGCCGACCGGATCCCGGCGCCGACCCGGCGGCGGCTGGCCGGACTGCTGGACGCCGTCGGCCGGGCCGATGTCTACCTCTCCGCGACCTCCGCCCTGGCGGCGGACCGGCTGACGCGGGCGGCACCGGAACCCGGGGCGCCCGGGACGACAGAGGCGACAGGGGCGACGGGCGGATCCGCCGCCGGCTACGGAAGGGAAGCCGTCGTGTGGAGGACCTTGCGCTACGGGCCACCCGCCAGCGTGCAGAACATGTTCGCGCCGGCCGCCACCGACGAGGCCGAGACCGTCGAGGACGAGGTGGTGCGCGCGGCGTTCACCCTCACCCTGACCCTGGACTCCGACGGCGGTCTGTACCTGTCCGTCGCGGCCCCGCTGGATCCGGCCTCCGCCCGTCTGCTGGCCGAGGGGTACGGCGAGGTCATGCTGCTGCCGGTACGCCTGACCGGTGCGGCGGAGGCCACCGAGGTGTACGTACTGCTGCGCCCCGGCCGGGGCGGGCTGGCCGGTGACCTGGAGCTGAGCGTGGCCGGTGCCGACACGGAGGAGGTCACCGCGGACCAGGCGGGGCCGCCGCTGGGTCTCGCGGACCTCCCCCGGCTGGACCCCGCCGCCGTACGGGCCACCCAGCGGTGCCTCGTACGCGTCTCCGACCGGGAAGCCTGGCTCGGCCTGCTGGAGCAATTGCCCGCGGGCCACCCCGTACGGCGCGCCGCGGAGGAGGGATGAGCACCATGAAGACCCTCACCCAGCCGGGCCCCGGGCGGGACCGCGACCGCGCGCGGGCGGAATCCCTCGACCACCTCGACGAAGCCCTCGCCACCGACAACCCGCTCGACCTGGCAGGGGGCCGGCTCGCGGTCCTGCGCAGAAGGCTGCTGGGCGAGCGGAGCCACCTCGTCCCGTGGCTGTGCCGCATGGTCGAGGACGAGAACACGGAGGCGCTGCGCCGGCTGTACTCCGGATCGGGCCCCCTGCACGACGTCCTCGCCAGGGCGGGCGGGCACGTCCTCGCGCCCGCGCTCACCCGGAAGCTGCGCGAAGCCTCCGGGCTGGAGGTCTTCGGCGCGCGGGACCCGGCGGTCCTGCACGCGGTACGGATCCAGGCGGGGCTGGCGCTGGACCTCGTCGACGAGCCGGACCCGGGCCGGCTGGCCGCCGCGCTGGCCTGGTACCGGGCGTCCGGTGCGACGCCGGAGATCCCGGCGGTCGAGTGGAGCCCGGCCGAGCTCGCCGGTGGCGACGAATACCTCCGGGCGGCCCTGGACCGGCTCGCCGCCACCGCCCGGGAAGCGGGCGCGGACGCGGGCGGGGACGGTGACGGCGGGGGCGGTGCGGCCGTGGTGGCCGTGGCCCTGGCGTTGTGCCGGCTGGCATCGGGCCGGCTCCCGGGCCGGACCCGCAAGCCCCTGGAGGTGCGGGTCCTCTTCGACCACAACGGGGTCGGGGTCTCCGGCCGGCTCTCGCTGAGCCTGCTGCCGGGCGGCCCCCGCTGCCTCGTACCGGATCCGGCGACGATGTCGCTGTTCACCGGCGACCCGGCCTACGCCAAGGCCCTGGGCGACGCGTGGCGCGCGGCCGGCAGGGCCCTCCCGGGAACGCTGCTGTGGTCCCTGCACGCGGTCGAACCGGCTCCGGCGCTCCCGGCTCCGCCCGGCGGGACGTCCGACGACGCCGAAGCCGCGGAGCGGGCCGCCCGCGCCTCCCTCGTCCAGCTCCTCAGGGGCTCGACCCTGCACCGGATCGCCGGGCCCTCCCTCGGCGCGGCCTTCGCGGTCCTGCTGACCGAGACCGCCCGGATCCGCCGCCCGCGGCTCACCCGGGACTCGGCCCCGGCCTGGTGCGGGGCCCTCCTGCGCCAGAGCTTCAGCAACGTCTTCGTCATGCCGTCGAACGGCGTCACCGCCGGAGTCACCGCCGAAGGGCGGCTGGTCTCCGTGGCGGGCTTCCGGGCCAAACTGCGGGCCGCGGACGGCGTCCGGGTGCTCGTCGTCGCGGAACCGGACGGGCCGGCGGCCCGTGGAGCGGCGGACGAACTGCCCGGCAAGAAGCCGGAGATCGCGGTCGCGCACGATGTACTCCATGCCACGCGCAGGGCGCGCAAGGTCAGTTGGCAGCGCCTCTTCACGATGGTCGGCGCGGTGGTACTGGCCGTCTCCATGGGGTTCGGCGTCTCCTACTGGGTCGACGCACGGACGGAGAAGCTGCGCAAGCAGGCGCAGAACCTGCTCAACGAGGCGGTCTCCGTACAGGATTCCGACCCCGACCTGGCGCTGCGGCTGGCGCTCACCGCGCACCGCATGGATCCGGGGGACGACTCCCGCACCGGCCTGCTGCGCATCCTGCTGGAGACCCGCTACCGCGGCCGGATCCCCGCCGGATCCGCTACGGACACGGGCCCGGAGGCGATGGCCTACACCGGGGACGGCCGTACCTTCCTCACCAGGGCGGGCGACCGGCTCACCGTACGGGACGCCGTGTCGCGGGCCGTGGTGACCACCGTGGAGCTGCCGCGCGCGGCGGGGCCCGACACCAACTCCTGGCGCGGCGACCCCCGGCAGATCCTGCTGCCGCTGAACACGCCCGGCGGATCGGCCGTACTCATCGGCACCACGGGCCACCGGGCCGAGCTGTGGAGCTTCGCCGATCCCGCGCACCCGCACCGGCTCGGGGAGCTGCCCGACGGGCCGGTGGTCCGGGCCGCCGTCAGCGGTGACGGGCGGACGCTGGCCGTGGTCGGCCCGTCCGGACCGGTGACCGACGAGAACGCCTCCGTACCGCATGACCTGCGGGTGTACGACGTCCAGAACCCGGCGGCACCGCGCCGGACCGGACGGCTGGCGAACTACCCGGTCGTCGAAGGCGGTGCGGTCGAGGCGCTGTCGGTCAACCACTCGGGCAAACGCGTCGCCGTTACCGACGGGGTCACGATCCAGCTGCACGACACCACGGCCGCCGCCCTCCCGACAGCCGTCACCATCCGGCCGGAGGGCCTCAATGGCGGCGGCGAGACCAACCGCACGACAGACCTGGCCTTCTCCGTCGACGATGACCAAGCCCTCTACAGCGCGACCACCCGCCCGAACGCGATCGTGGGGGCGGGCAATCATTTCGTGATCATGTGGAACCTGGCGAAGTCCAGCGGCCCCGTGATCTCCACAGCGGAGACGACCTTCCGGGGCAACCTGCGCGTGGTTCCGGCCCCGCACGGCAGCGGCGCGGCGGTGGACGAGAGCGGAGTGATCCTGCTCGGCACCGATACCGTGCTGCGGACGAGGGTGGGCCGCGCCCCGACTGCCCCACCCACCCCGTCCGCCGCGTCCGGAAAGGTGGACGGGCCCGACTTCACCTACAGCCCGGACGGGACGCGGCTGGCCGTGAGCGGCGAGGACGGGGTGGTGCGGTTCTGGGAGGTCGGCAGCTTCGGCGGATTCGTGCCCGCCGAACCGCTCCTGCGCCCCAAGTCGGCGGCGTACGCCCCGGATGCCTCGGTGCTGGCCCTGACGCAGCACGTTGCCGGGACGACGAAGCAGGAGCTGGAGACCTCGCTCTTCGACATGGCGTCGGGGCCGCCCTACCGGCGGCTCGCCCAACTGCCCGAGCCCGTCGACCTGGTGGGCATCAACCGGGACGCCACCCGGCTGGCTCTCTTCCGCCAACGTGTCCTGTCCCTGTGGGACATCAGTGACCGGGCGCGACCGCGCAGGCTCCCCGCGCACTTTGCGCTGCCCGCCGACATCGCGGCCGGGGTCACCGGGCCGGGCGCGGACGGCGCGGGGTACAACACGGGCGACATCACCTCCCTGATCGTGGCCCCGGACGGCAGGACGGTGATCGCGAGCCTGCGCCAGGCGGGCCAGGCGCTGGTGTGGCGGGTGGACGCCGACGGGGCACAGCCCGGAAAGCTCCAGCGGCTCACGCCGGACGGCGCGACCGCCCCGGGCGGCGCGGAGCCCGGGGACGGTCCGGAGCCCGCCGACGGCCCCGAGCCCGCGGACGGTGCGGATCCCGGTGACCCCGCGCACGGGTTCACCCCGGGCGCGATCCCCGGCGACGGCGCGGGCGCCGATGAGTACGAGACGACCCCGCCGCCCGGCACGCTGCCGGAGCCCGGCCCCATTCCGGGGGACGGGGCAGCCCTGGAGGGGTACGAGACCACTCCGCCGGAGACGATTCCCGGCGCGGCGGCCCTGTCCGGCCCGGCGGCCCCCTCGGCTTCCTCCGCCCCCTCCACCCCTTCGGCCGAGGACGCCGTGACAGCACGCGACGCGGTGCTCTCACCCGACGGGCGGACCCTCGTCCTCGACGAGGGGAAGGCGGGGCTGGCCCTGTGGGATGTGTCCGGCACCGGGAAGGCCCGCAGGACACACCTCGCCACCGGCCCCTCCTCGGGGGACCGCCTCGTGGTGAGCGAGGACGGCAAGGTGCTGCGTGCGGGCAAGGAGGGCTGGCGGCTCCACGGCTCCGGCGCCCCGACACCGGTCGACCCGCTGCCGCTGCCCCAGGGGGCCAAGAAGGTGGACGCCTTGGCCGAGGGCGCGTGGGGCGCGCTGGGGGTCACCCGCGAGGGCGACAGCTTCACCACCTGGTTCCTGCGCGCGGGCATGGAGCCGGTCTCCCTCGGCCGCAACGGCTTCGCCGACTACCCGCACGCGCTGGCCCTCCCGCCGAGCCGCGTGCTGCTGGGCGGTTACCAGCGCTTCGTACGCGACGGGACCTCCGTGGTGGCGGCGGGCACGGATCCGCCGGCCGCCGCCTGCGCGGTGACCGGCGGGGGCCTCACCCGGGCGGAACTCGCCCAGTACGCGGAGGACGCGGAATGGGAGGAAGCCTGCCCGGCGCGCGGGCGCTGAGCTCAGAAGCGGCCGCTCCGGCTGGGACCGCCCGCGGCGCGGCGGGCGGTCCTGCGGAGCAGTCTGCGGGCGGCGCGGAGGGGTCCGGGGCGAGGGCCCGGCGGCCGTGCGGGGATCAGGGGCACGCGCGGCAGGGCCTGCCGCACCCCTCCGGCCTCCATCTCGCACCGGAACGCTCCGCCGCGGCGCGCGAGCGTGATGCGCAGCGGGCGCGGCGGGTCCCCGGGCAGCTCGGCGCGCAGGACGGTCGTGCCCTCGCGGGGCGCGGGGCCCCGGGCGACGACCCTCCCGTCGACCAGTACCTCGGCCGGCCGCGCGGTCCCGTCCAGCTGGACGGTGACCGAGTGGCCGTCCCGGTCCAGGTGGAAGCGGCTGTGATCGGCCATGCCTCCAGCGTACGACGCCCCGCGCGCGGGGTGCCGCGTACGGCATCGGCCCGAACACGGAAAGGCCGCGGCCTGCCCGGGAGGGGTGGGGCCGCGGCCGGGGCTTCCGTACCGCCGGGGCGGACTAGCGACCGAGCATGCCCTGCATCATGGCCTCGTCGCTCAGCATCTGGGTGCCGGGCAGGGCCATCATGCCGATGTCACCGGCCGGGGCCGCACCGTTGTGGGAGCCGACCGTGTTGTCGTGACCGGCGTTGAAGACGTCGTCGGCCGCCGTCTGGCTCAGGTCGCCGAAGACGAACGACGCCGTGTTGCTGATCGGTGCGTAGACCGTGAAGTCGCCGTCGTCGGCCGAGGCGGCGGACGCGCCCGCGAGGAGGATACCGCCGGCGGCGAGTGCGGTCAGGGCGCAACGGATCGAGCGCATGGGTGCTGCCTTTCGTGAAGGAGTGGGGGGAAGCAGTGCGAAGGTAGGCCGCTTCGCACGCCGAGACCACGCACCCGCCGCCGTACGGCCGGAGTCCATCCGTACGGCTCAGGGCTGTACCTCGTACGGGCCGCCCCGGAAGTAGCTCGCGCGGTGCGGGCGGGGGCGGTCCTCGCGCGGGTGGGCGGCGTCGGAGCGGTCAGCGGGGGCGGACCGCTCGGCCAGCCGGCGCAGGGTGCCGAGTCCGGCCAGGACGGGGGCGCGGTGGTCGGCCTTCTTCATCCAGGCGGGCAGCCGGGAGAACATGGCGCGGGTCGGCCGGTCGGCGCCGCGCTCCCGGAGGCGGGCCCCGACGTAGGCGGACAGCGCTTCGACGTGCTCCGCGTCGTAGGCCCAGAGGACCCGGCCGACGCAGCGGGTCTGGAGCCACAAGGGCTGCCGGAAGAAGGGGTC
Organism: Streptomyces sp. NPDC047014; assembly: GCF_040644195.1. Classification (NCBI taxonomy): domain Bacteria; kingdom Bacillati; phylum Actinomycetota; class Actinomycetes; order Kitasatosporales; family Streptomycetaceae; genus Streptomyces; species Streptomyces sp. NPDC047014. The sequence goes on from NZ_JBEYVX010000075.1 coordinate 14,698, forward strand.
GGTGGTGCCACCCGGGGTGACCCCGATCAGCCGCGCGCCGTCCACCCGCGCCTCCCACGAGGCGGTGGCCCCGCAGGCGTGACAGGTCAGCCGACGCGGCCGGAAGGCGTACTCGGTGAAGTACTTCAACTCGGGCAGCCCGGGCGGCGGTGCCACCAGAGCCCGCCCACCGCACCGGGGACAGACCACCAACATGCGCCCCGCGTACCGCTCCAGCGGTGCCCCGCGGTCGAAGTGCCTTCCGCTCTGATCGGGTTCCATGCGGCGAAGTCTCGCAGAGCGCCCCTGGCCCACGGCCGGGGCAGGGGGCCGGGCCGCCGGTTCTGCGACGGCCGACCCTGGTCGCGTACGGCTCGGCCACGGTCGACAGTCCGGCTTAACACGCGTTCAGCGAGGCGGCACTTCTGCCGGGGGCGGCCGCCGCACAGGATGGGGGCATCCGTCACCCGAGGCCATCCGAGGAGCCCCCGGCCCATGCAGTACCGCAGCATCGCAGGCATCGGCGTCAGCGCCATCGGCCTCGGCGCCATGCCCCTGTCCATCGAGCACCGGCCGGACGAGGCGCGGGCCCTCGCGACCGTGCATGCCGCCCTGGACGCGGGCGTCACGCTCATCGACACCGCCGACAGCTACCACTGGCACGCGGGCGAAACCGGCCACAACGAACTCCTGATCGCCCGCGCCCTGGCCCGCTACGGCGGCGACACCTCCCACGTCCTGGTCGCCACGAAGGGCGGGCGCGGGCGGCCCGGGGACGGGAGCTGGACGGTCGACGCCCGGCCCGACCGCCTCCGGCGGGCCGCCGAGGACTCCGCGCGCCGGCTGGGCGGCGAGGCCATCGGCCTCTACCAGCTGCACAAGCCCGACCCCGCCGTGTCCTGGGCCGACTCCGTCGGCGCCCTGCGCGATCTGCTCGACGCCGGCACCATCCGCGCCGCCGGCCTCTCCAATGTCACCGCCGCCCAGATCCGCGAGGCGCACGCCATCCTCGGCGCCGGACTCGCCTCGGTGCAGAACCGCTACTCCCCCGCCGTCCGCGACAGCGAGCCCGAACTGCGCCTGAGCGCCCGGCTCGGACTCGCCTTCCTCCCGTGGAGCCCCCTGGGCGGAATCTCCCGCAGCGCGCTCGACGGCCCCTCCGGCCCCGCCTCTGCGGGCACCGCCTTCCACCGCGTCGCCGCCGGACGCGGCGTCAGCCCACAGCGCGTAGCCCTGGCCTGGCACCTCGCGCGCTCCCCGTCGGTGATCCCCGTACCGGGCGCCACCCGCCCCGCCTCGATCACCGACTCGGCCGCGGCCGCCGACCTCGTACTGAGCGCCGAGGAACTGGCCGCGTTGGACGGCGCGGACGTGCGGGAGGCCGGCCCGGCTGTGCGGGGATGACCGTTGCGGCCGCCCCGGCGGCGTCCTGAACGGGACGGCCGTCGGGGCGGGCGCCGCGGAGCCGCCAGCCCGCCGTCAGTGCAGGGGCTTGTCGAGTACGGCCTTGCGGTGGCTGAAGGTGTCCAGGGAGTAGCGGCCGTGGTAGCTGCCCATGCCGCTTTCGCCGACGCCGCCGAAGGGCAGGTCGGACACCGTGAGGTGGGCCACGGGGAGGTTGAAGGTCAGGCCGCCCGAGGAGGTCTCCTGGGTCAGGCGTTCGCGCGTGGTGTCGGACTCGGTGAAGGCGTACAGCGCCAGCGGCTTGTCCCGGTCGCGGATGAAGGCGATCGCCTCGTCCAGTCCGGCCACCTCGACGATCGGCAGGATCGGCCCGAAGATCTCCTCCCCCATGACGGGCGCGTCGGGGGCCACTCCGGCCAGGACGGTGGGGGCGATGTAGCGTGCGGCGCGGTCGTGGGTGCCGCCGGTGACGGTGCGGCCCGAGCCGAGCAGGCCCGTCAGCCGGTCGAAGTGCCGCTCGTTGACGATCCGGCCGTAGTCCGGGGACGCGGCGGGGTCCTCGCCGTACATTCCGAGGAGGGTTTCGGTGAGGGCCTTCTCCAGTTCTCCGGCGGTACCGGGGTCGGTCAGTACGTAGTCGGGCGCGACGCAGGTCTGGCCGGCGTTCATGAACTTGGTGGCGGCCAGCCGGGCCGCCACGACGCCCAGGTCCGTGCCGCGGTCGATGAAGGCCGGGGACTTGCCGCCGAGTTCGAGGGTGACCGGCGTCAGGTTCTCGGCGGCGGCCCGCATGACGACCCGGCCGACCTGGCCGTTGCCCGTGTAGAAGATGTGGTCGAAGCGCTGGGCGAGCAGCTCGGTGGTCTCGGCCACGGCGCCTTCTACGACGGCCACCGCTTCGCGGTCCAGGTAGCGCGGCAGGAGTGCGGCGACGGCGCGCGAGGTGGCGGGTGCCAGCTCACTGGGCTTGGCCACGACGCAGTTGCCGGCCGCCAAGGCGCCCACGACCGGGGCGAGCAGCAGCTGGAGGGGGTAGTTCCAGGGGGCGATGACGAGGATGACGCCGAGCGGGTCCTGGACGGTGTGGGCGGTGGCGGGGCTCAGCCGCTCGGGCACCGGGGCCGGCAGCGGCCTCAGCCAGTCGGCCAGGTGTTCCAGGGTGTGGTCGATCTCCCGCACGGTGAAGTCGATCTCGGTGCGATACGCCTCCGCCCGGCTCTTACAGAGGTCGGAGTGGAGCGCGGCGGCCAGTTCGTCGCCCCGTTCGGTCAGCAGTGCCCGGAGGGCTTCGAGCTGCCCCGTACGCCAGGCCAGGGGCTTCGTACGGCCGGTGTCGAAGGCGGCGCGCAGCCGGGCGACGACATCTGCGGGCTGTTCGGTGGAGGGCTGGTCCGACATGCGTGTCTCCTGGGTCGACGGGGGGTGGGAAATATCGAGGATATTGATGTATATAGCAACTAATTAGGGGCGGGCGGTATTCCCGGCGGGCTCGCGGGGTGCTCGTTGTAGCGCAGCAGGTAGGCGGCGAAGCGGTCGAGGTCGTCGGGATGCCAGTCCGCGAGCCGCTCCTCGTACATCGCCCGCCGATCCCTGGTCGCCTTCGCCAGGGTGGCGGCGCCCGCGGGAGAGAGCTCCAGTACGTGCACCCGGTGGTCGTCGGGATCGGTACGCCGCACCACCAGCCCCGCCCGCTCCAGGGCGGCGACCTGGCGGCTCACCGTCGACTTGTCCAGCGCGTAGTGGGCGGCGAGGTCGGAGACCCGGCAGCCGTGGCGCTCCTCCAGGTGACTGAGGAGGGTGAACGACACGAGCGAGAGCTCGGGGTGCATCCGCGCGGCCGCGGACCGGGCCCGCCGGGCGAACGCGGTCATCTCGCGCTGGATCGTCTCGACGGCCGCCGTCCGGCGCTCTGTGTCGCCAGGCCGGGCCCGGCCCGACGGATCCATGGTCATGAGGGACCTCCTTCCGCTGTAGTTGTATAGTACAACTGAAAAGAAGTTGTATATGCCAACCATGCCGGAGGGGGCAGTGCGGGGTCCGCCCCGCCGCCCGCGCCGGCACCGGAGGTCCTGTTCCATGTCCGGTCGCACATCCGCACACCACCACGCCGCCGCCACCCCCGCGCTGCGCCACGTACTCACCCACCTGCTGACCCCGCTGCTGATGTGCCTCGGCATGGGCCTCGCCTACCTGGGCGCCTTCGTCCACCCCGAGCCCCACCACCTGCCGGTCGCCGTGGTCGGGGAGGGGCCGCGGGCGATGACCTTCGCCCAGACGGTCAAGGACGGCGCCGGGGACGCCCTCGACGTACGCACCCTCGCCCGACGCGCCGACGCGGTCGACGCGGTCGAAAACCGCCGGATCGCGGGCGCCTACGTGCCCAGCGACACCGCACCCGAGCTGATCGTGGCCACCGCCGCCTCCGACACGAGCGCCACCGTGACGGAGAAGATCTTCACCCCGCTCGCCGCCCGGCAGGGCCTCCCCCTCAAGGTGACCGACGTCGTCGGCACGGTCGACGACGACCCGACCGGCCAAGGGCTGTTCTTCCTGCTCGTCGCCGTCAGCATCGGCTCCTACGCCTCGGTGGCCGTCCTCGGCGGCGCCGGCGCCGCGCTGCGCATGCGCGGCCGCGCCCTGCTCGTCGTAGGAGTCTCGGGCGTCGTCAGCGCGATCGGGACGCTGCTCGCCGGACCGGTGTTCCACCTCGCCCACCACGACCTGGCCGGAGTCTGGGGCCTGAGCTGGCTCTACTCCGCGGGCATCCTCTTCATCGGCGTCGGCCTGCACACCTTCCTCAAGCGCTGGACGACGCTGGCGATGATGGTGCTCTTCGTCATGCTCAACTTCACCAGCTCCGGCGGCCTGTTCCGCCCCGAACTGCAGAACGGCTTCTTCGCCTCCCTGCACGCCTTCTGGAACGGCGCCGGCTACATCGACGGCCTGCGCACCCTCCTCTACTTCGACAACGCCACCCTCACCCGCCCCCTGACCACCCTCACGATCTGGCTACTCCTCGGCCTGACCCTGACCGCCGCGGCGGGCCTCACCGAACGCCGCCGGGCGGCCGCCGAACGCCCGGCGGCCGAGGAACGGCCGGCGGTGGCCGAGGAAGAGGAGGAGGAGATGGAGGAAGCAGTCGCCGTCTGAGCCGGGCCGTCTCGTTCAGATCACCTGATCCCCTGGCCTGGATGCGCCGGCGGCAGGCGCATCTCCGGGGAATGAGCGGAGAGCAAATAGGTGAGCGCACATGCCCCGGCTGAGGCCCGGCGTAGCGGTTGCCTGTCGAGGGGGAAGATCTTCGGTCGAATCCGGCTCTGCATTGTGTCCGGTGGATGCAGATTCCGCAGGTGCAGACGCGTGTGGGTGAGGTGTTAGAGAGTCGAGCGACCTGGGGCGTCGTAGCTGCCCTTGGGAAGCGCGGTGGTTCATAACACTGGCTGCACACTTGCGTGGCTGGCTTTCATGACCGGAGGCCCACTGACCGGCTGCGTGAACCGCTACTCCTCGCGGCTCATCGACAGCGGGGACAATCAGGAGGCGGGTCAGCGACAGAAGGCGCTGCACGAAGGCGATCGCATTCTTGACGGCGATGCTTTCAACGTTGCCCTCTGACTTAAGTCACCGTGAAGGAAGTCGGTGGAGCAGGGGCGCTGGATCAGTGGTCGTCGACAGGTTGCTCGCGCCCTGGACGGCGTGTCAGATGCACGCCGTGCGGGAGAGGAGGAGGCAGGATGCTGATTGCCTCTGCCGAGCCTTTGACGCCGTGCCGATCGGTTGGAGCTGTCCTTTAAGGTTTGGCTGATCGGCTGGATGACGTGCCGCATCGAATCGAACAGGCGACGGTCACCTTGGTCGACCTCCCCCTCAGGGAGGTCTCAGCGAATCCGGTGAGGTCATACTCGAAAACGCGACCGGGTGGTTCTTTCTTCGTTGTTTCGGCATTTCTGAGCGAGGGCCAATTCCGGACACAGGGACGCCACCTGCCCCACTAGGGGGGAGGCATTAAACTCGTGGTCGATCCGGTCGTTCGAAGCTGTCGCGAGGGTGCCCAAGGTTCCCTCCACACACCGACCCTGGATGCCCTCGCCTTGTTTTCGCAATCGGTGTCTGGGATTTTCCCACAAAAACTGACCAGGGAAGAGAGCAATGTCGCTGCTAACAGAGTTCAAGGTTCTTGCAATCCCCGACTACCGCCTCGTAGAGATCCGGGATTCCGACGCCTCGCTCTCGGACGCGAAAATGGTCGAGACCGCAAAGGTGCGCGTCGTGGCCAGCGGTGGATCCCAGATATGCATCCATAGCCTGCAGCGCGACATTGATGTGCAGGTCACCATCCGCATCTGGGACAGTCCACAGGAGCCGCCGCACGGCGTCGAGGGATACACTCAGGTGGCACTCGAATCCCCGACCGGGGTTATAGGTGTCGATGCGCTCATCACGGGAGACGCCTGTATGTCGCTTCCCTTTCCGGGCTCCTACGAAGGCCACGCTGCCTGGATCAACCGGCAAGCCACCGCCGACTACGTCGACGAGTGCATTGCCCGCGCCGCCGAGGAGGAATGGACCGCAGTCCGGATTGGACAGGCACATAAGGAATGCCCCGTCCTTGAGCAGTACTGCCTCGATCTGTGGCACACCCGCGAGCCCGATGCTAAAACGGCTTAAAGGGTGTTGCGGCAGGTCCGTGTCGGTTAAGTGCTTGGGGTGGCGCTTCACCCGGTGAGGGCAGGGCGGCTGCCATGTCCGGCTATACCTGCGAGGTACCGGCGGGGGCGTGATGCCCCGTCAGGTATCCGCTTTGGCCGGTGGGGTGCCGTTGTTCACCGGAATGAAGGCGTCCCGCCCCCGAAGCGCGGGGTGTCCGGAGACGGGATGACCGGGGAGTGACCATGAGACCAGCCCAGCCCGATCGGAGACCATGATCCGCTGGGCGATGGTCGGCATCATGGTCCGCTGCCCCCTTAGAGGACAGGGCAAGACCCGCAACGCCGGGGTTGCAAGCCCGTCTTGCAGGGCGCGTTGCACCTTCGACGCGTCAGTCCGAACCGGGGGCGCGACCAGAAGTGCGGGCAGCTGCCGCCGTCACCACCAGGGCGTCTCGTCGAAGCGCGGCTCGGCCAGACCCCGCAGCCGCAGGGCAGACACGCCAGCGAGCCCGGACGTTGGTCCGGGTTCGAAGACTGTTCGGGCATGGCTCCTGTAGGTCGCGGCCTCGATCCCCCGCATCGGTGACGGCTGGCCCGAAATCGGCAGGGGAGGGGGCCCGAACCAGCGCGCGGTTCGGGCCTCGTCTGCATACGGTGCCGACTAGGGGGCCGCCAGCCGGCGCTCCCCGGCGGTACCGAAGCGATCACTGCCGCTGATCTCCCGGGATGTGCTTCTTTGAGGTGCTTGAGGACGTACACGGCGAGGTAGTCCACGTCATGCGCGCGGCCCTGCCCGCTGGGGTTGGGCCGGAGCCATGGGGCGAACTTCTTGCCGATGCTGTGATCGCCCTCGATCCAGAGGGCAGTTGCGCAGCTCCAGCCACGAAGACCCCGCCCTCGGCCCTTTCGCCCCCACGTGCACTCGCCCCGGGGTCCTTCGTTCATGCCGGTCTCGGCGGCCAGGGGCTCCCTCCCGCCCCTCGGTACCCACCCGGTCCCCGTCTCCGGCCGGACTCCGTCGTCGGGCGTGCGGTGTGAGCAGGTGGGGCGCCGTTCGGGTGAAGAGTGGGGGGTGTCCATCACAGGTATGGAGTGCGGCTTGTCAGATCTGTATGACCACAGCGCATCAGATCTTTCCGCGGCAGGCATCGCACGCCGTCGTCCCGGCCTCCGGCCGTCGTCCCTGGGAGTTGCCGGAGCCCGCCGTGCGGCGGCGGCTGCGGGAGCAGTGGGGGCTGACGACCCAGCAGGTGGCGGCCGCCTTCGGGGTGACCCCGGCGACCGTACGGTCCTGGGAGCGCGGGCGCTCGACCCCGCGTGGCGAGCGCCGGGAGGCGTACCGCCGGTTCCTCGCGGGCCTGGCCCAGCACAACGGCGCGCCGGTCGCCGCCCCCGAGGCGCCGCCGAAGCCCGCCCCGCCTGCCCTCCCGGCCAGCACGGGACCCGCCGCCGGGGTCACGCTTCGGCCCACGCGGGTCGGCAGCCCCTGCCGGTCCGCCGATCCGCTCTCCCCGGAGCGGCTGCTGCGTCTGCGGCTGCTGGGGGCCGCGGCGTGCATGGTGTCGCTGCTGTGGTGGCTGATGCTGACCTGTCCCCCGAGTTCGTAGCGCTCCCGCGCCGCCTGAAAGGACGTCAGACCAGGCCCGTGACGGTGACCCGGACCGCCGAGGGCGGCGCCGGGGCCGCGCGGGCCGCCTCCGTGCGGGCGGCGCGGGCCACGTCCAGGGCGCGGTGGTGGGCCCGTACGACGATCTCCACGTGGAGTGCCGTCACCGTCCCCTCCGGCCCGAGGGACACCCGTACGCCCGACAACCCGCGCGGGACCGCCGCCCGCAGCAGGTCGCGCAGCCCCGGGCGCAGGCAGGCCACGCCGGGGACGGCGAGTACGGCCTCGGCCACCGCCCGGGTGGTGGCGTCCGCCCGCGGTGGGGTCACGGCCCGGCCTCCCGGAGGTCGTGCAGATCGTGCAGGTCGGTGACGGTGACGTGGAGGGCGGCCACGGCCAGGCCCAGCCTCTCGTGCGCGGCGCGGAGCGCGTGGACCCGTACGGCATCGGAGACCGCCCGCAGATCAGGACCGTACGCGGCGGTGACCTCCAGCTCGACGGTGACAGCTCCCCGCCCCGCTCCGCCGGAGACCGGCGGAGCGATGCGGCAGCTGCCCGCGCGCACGCCGGGGACCTCCTCGGCGGCGGCGCGCAGGGTGCGGGCGGCGACGGACTCGTAGATCCAGGTGTCCTCGTGCGGCTCGCCCAGCGGCAGGCTGCGGCCGGGGCGCAGTTCCAGGCGGACCACGTCCATGACCCGGCGGACCAGCGCCTCCGCGTCCGGGGGCCGGGCGGGTGAGGGCGTGGCCGCGAGGGCGGCGGTGCGCAGGCGGTGGAGGTCCGCCAGGGCCTCCCGGCAGGAGGCGCAGGACGGGGAGTGCGCGTCCGCGCCCGGCGAGGTCTCCTCCCACAGCGCGGCGAGGTCCCGGCCGCAGGCGAGCACCGCGGCATCGGCCGGTTCCGGCCGGCCGTCCGGGTCGGACGGGCCGGAGGAGCCGGACGGGCCAGACGGGCCGGACAGGCCAGACAGGCCAGACAGGCCAGACAGGTGCGGGGTGTTCCGGGGGGTGTTCATCGCCATGCGGCCATCGCCTCCGTCAGTACGCGCCGGGCCCGGAAGACGCGGGCGCGGACGGCCTCCGGGCTGATCCGGACCGCCTGGGCGATCGCTTCGTAGGGCCGGCCCTCGATCTCCCGCAGCACCCAGCACACCTGCTGCTCCGCGGACAGGGAGCGCATCGCGAGGCGGAGGTCCCTGGCGGCCGCCTGGGATTCGGCGGCGCGCACGGGTGAGGACTGGTACTCGGGGGCGGCCGGTTCCGGGACGGTGTCGAGGTCCGCCGCGGCCCGGCGGGCGCGCAGCAGGTTCAGGCACCGGTTGGTGACGATGCGGTGCAGCCAGGTCGCGAAGCCGGCCTCGCGCCGGAAGTCGGGCAGGGCGCGCCAGGCGCTGACGAAGGAGTCCTGCACGGCGTCCTCGGCCTCGGCCCGGGTGCCGAGCAGGCGCTGGGCGAGCTGGAGCATGGCCGGGGTGTGGCGGTGTACGAGCATTTCGAAGGCCCCTTCGTCCCCTTCCGCCGCCCGGACGGCCAGCAGTTCGTCGTCGGTCCCGGCCGCGGGCCCCGTCTCCACCGTCTCCACGGGGTCCCATCGAGCGCTCACGGGCGGGCTCCTTTCACCTTCTGCCTCTTCGACACGTCCACCGCGGAGTTCGTTACGTACGTCCGATACGGACTGTTGTGTGCCTCTTTCCCGAAAGAGGGGCGTAACGGATTCATCGTCAGGCATGGCCGGAACTGGCCCAAGGAGCGCCGCGCCACGCCGACCGAAACCCGTTCACCGTACATTTACCGCGTGTCAGCATGTGCCCGTAGAGATCATCAGCGATCTGCAGCGATCGAGTGACCTACAGCGCTCAAGCGATCGCTCGATCAACTGTCCCCCCGGGACGCCGACATGAAGGAGTACGTCCTTGTCCTCTCAGCTCAGGCGTGGCGCCCGCCCACGCACCCTCCTGGCCCTCCTCGCGGCCCTCTGCGGCATCGTCGCGACCACCGCCTTAGGCGCGACCCCCGCCTCCGCCGCCACCTCGGCCCCCGACGCGGCGGCCGACCAGCGGCGCCCGATCTACGCCATCGCGCACCGCGTCGACACCCTCGGCGGGGTGGACGCGGCGCTCAAGCACGGCGCCAACAGCATCGAGATAGATGTCTGCGCCTGGTGGAACCCGAACGAGTGGCGGGCCTACCACGACTGTTCCTCGGCCGGCGACAACCGGCTGGGCCCCAGCTTCGACAGCATGATCGACCGCATCCTCTCGCACGCCAACCAGGGTCGGCGGCTGTCCATGGTGTGGCTGGACATCAAGGACCCGAACTACTGCGGCGAGCGGGAGAACCGCGGATGCAGCGTCGCCGGACTGCGCGACAAGGCGCAGCGGCTGACGAACGCCGGGATCCAGGTGCTCTACGGCTTCTACGAGTACCACGGCGGCAGCACCCCCGACGTGGGCGGCCGGGGCTGGCAGAGCCTGGAGGGCCGGCTCGGCGCGCTGGAGGGCATCACGACGACGGGTACCCGCGACCAGGCGCAGAACGCGTTCAACCGCTCCGGTTCGGGCTTCCCCTCCGGCAAGCGGGTGATGGACTACGGCGACAGCGACATCACCAAGGGCTTCGGCAACTGCACGGAGGCCACCTACTACACCTGCGCCGAGCTGAAGAAGGGCGCCTCCGACCGTGACGCGGGCCGGCTGGCGGCCACCCTGTCCTGGACGACCACCTACAACGACCCGTGGTACATCGACAAGCTGCTGGGCGACGGCCGGGTCGACGGCATCATCGCGGGCTACGGCGCCTTCACGGGCGTCCGCGAGTACGACGACAGCTGGCAGTGCGCGAACTCCATCACGCTGATCCGCGACTGGGTGAACCGCCACAGCGGCACCCACCGCATGGCGACGCCGGGTGACCGCATGTTCCGCTAAAGCGGAATCCGGACACCCGCTCCTCCCGAGGCCCCGTACCGCACAGACGGTACGGGGCCTCTCACGTGCTGTTTCCTCCGCGGCCGGGGAACGTGACTCGCGCCACTTCTCGGGGCGGATGGGACATGAGTGTCAGGGCAGGGGGCATGCGCGGCGACTGTGAGGTCACCGCGGGTCCGCCGCGGTGGCGGAACCCGGAGGTACAGAGCGTCGTGTCGGAGCAGAAGACCATCCACATAGCCGGCGAATGGCGGCCGGCGGACTCGGGGGCGTCCCGGGAGATCCTGGACCCCGCGGACTCCACCGTCCTCGCCGTCGTCGCCGAGGGCGGTACCGCCGACACGAACGCGGCCGTCAGCGCCGCCCGCGCCGCCTTCGACACCGGCCCCTGGCCGCGGACCCCCGTCGCCGAGCGTGCCGCCCTGCTGCGCCGCACGGCCGACCTGCTCCAGCGCGACCGCGAGCGCATCGGCCTGCTGGAGAGCCGGGACGCGGGCAAGACCCTCGAAGAGGGCCGGATCGACGTCGACTGCGTGGCCGACGCCTTCCGCTACTTCGCCGACCTGGTCACCGCCGAGGGCGCGGGCCGTGTCGTGGACGCCGGCTCCGCCGACGTGCACAGCGTGGTCGTGCACGAGCCCGTCGGGGTCTGCGCGCTGATCACGCCGTGGAACTATCCGCTGCTCCAGGCCAGCTGGAAGGTCGCCCCGGCGCTGGCCGCCGGCAACACCTTCGTGATCAAGCCGAGTGAGCTGACCCCGCTGAGCACGGTCGTCCTGATCGAGCTGCTGGCGGAGGCGGGCCTTCCGGCCGGTGTCGCCAACCTGGTGACCGGCGCCGGCGACCCGGTCGGCGCCCGCCTGTCCGCCCACCCCGAGGTGGACCTGGTCTCCTTCACCGGCGGCCTGGCCAGCGGTACGAAGGTGATGAAGGCCGCCGCCGACTCCGTCAAGAAGGTCGCCCTCGAACTGGGCGGCAAGAACCCGAACGTGGTCTTCGCCGACGCCTGCGCCACCGCGCAGGGCTTCGACACCGCCGTCGACCAGGCCCTGAACGCCGCCTTCATGCACAGCGGCCAGGTCTGCTCGGCCGGCTCGCGGCTGATCGTCGAGGAGTCGCTGCGCGAGCGCTTCGTCACCGAGCTGGCCCGCCGCGCCGAGCGGATCCGCCTCGGCCGCGGCACCGACCCCGGCGTCGAGTGCGGCCCGCTGGTGTCCGCCGCCCAGCGGGAGCGCGCCGAGTCCTACGTCGCCTCCGCGCTCGCGGAGGGCGCCGTGCTGCGGGCCGGCGGGGAGCGGCCCGAGGGGCCCGGCTTCTTCTACCGGCCGACCGTGCTCGACCGCTGCCACCGCGGGATGCGCGTCATCCGCGAGGAGGTCTTCGGGCCGGTGCTGACGGTGGAGACCTTCCGTACCGAGGACGAGGCCGTGGCCCTGGCCAACGACACCGAGTACGGGCTCGCCGGCGGCGTCTGGACGGCCGACCAGGGCCGCGCCCGCCGCGTGGCCGGCCGGCTGCGGCACGGCACCGTCTGGATCAACGACTTCCACCCCTATCTGCCGCAGGCCGAATGGGGCGGCTTCGGCAAGTCGGGAACGGGCCGCGAGCTGGGCCCGGCCGGACTGGCCGAATACCGCGAGACCAAGCACGTGTACCAGAACCTCGCTCCGCGCCCCGTGCGCTGGTTCGCGGGCTGACGAGGAGGAGAGACGTATGAACGACAGCACGAGCAACCCGGTCCACGAGTACGCCTACGACTACGTCGTCGTCGGCGGCGGCACCGCCGGTTCGGTGATCGCCTCCCGCCTCACCGAGGACCCCGATGTCACGGTCGCCGTCATCGAGGGCGGCCCCAGCGACGTCGGCCGCCCCGAAGTGCTCACCCTGCGCCGCTGGATGGGCCTCCTCGGCGGTGAGCTGGACTACGACTACCCCACCACCGAGCAGCCGCGCGGCAATTCGCACATCCGGCACAGCCGCGCCCGCGTCCTCGGCGGCTGCTCCTCGCACAACACCCTGATCTCCTTCAAGCCGCTGCCGTCCGACTGGGACGAGTGGTCGGAGGCGGGCGCCGAGGGCTGGCACGCCGCCGCCATGGACCCCTACTTCGACCGGCTCCTCAACAACGTCGTGCCCGTCGCCGAGGAGGACCGCAACGCCATCGCCCGCGACTTCGTGGAGGCCGCGCAGCAGGCGCTCGGCGTCCCGGAGGTCGAGGGCTTCAACGCCAAGCCCTTCCACGAGGGCGTCGGCTTCTTCGACCTGGCCTACCACCCGGAGACCAACCAGCGCTCCTCGGCCTCGGTGGCCTATCTGCACCCGGTGATGGACGAGCGCCCCAACCTCCGGATCATGCTGGAGACCTGGGCGTACCGCCTGGAGCTGGACGGCACACGGGCCCGCGGGGTGCACGTCCGGTCCGCCGACGGCACCCGGTCGCTGATCACCGCCCGCCGCGAGGTCGTGGTGTGCGCGGGCGCCGTGGACACCCCGCGGCTGCTGCTGCACTCGGGCATCGGGCCGCGCGCGGACCTGGAGGCCCTGGGCATCCCGGCGGTGCACGACCTGCCCGGCGTCGGCGAGAACCTTCTCGACCACCCGGAGTCGGTGATCGTCTGGGAGACGGACGGGCCGATCCCGGAGAACTCGGCTATGGACAGCGACGCCGGCCTCTTCGTCCGGCGCGACCCGGACTCCCCCGGCCCCGACCTGATGTTCCACTTCTACCAGGTGCCGTTCACCGACAACCCCGAGCGGATCGGCTACGAACGCCCCGCGCACGGAGTGTCGTTGACCCCGAACATCCCCAAGCCGCGCAGCCGCGGCCGCCTCTACCTGACCAGCGCCGACCCCGAGGCCAAGCCCGCCCTCGACTTCCGGTACTTCACGGACGAGGAGGACTACGACGCCCGCACCCTCGTCGACGGCATCAAGCTGGCGCGCGAGATCGCCGCGGCCGAACCGCTCGCCGGCTGGCTGCACCGCGAGGTGTGCCCCGGTCCGGAGATCACCACGGACGAGGAACTGAGCGCCTACGCCCGCTCGGTGGCCCACACCGTCTACCACCCCGCCGGCACCTGCCGGATGGGCGCCGCCACCGACACCGGGGCCGTCGTCGGCCCGGACCTGCGGGTGCGCGGCATGGAGGGCCTGCGGATCGCGGACGCCTCCGTCTTCCCCACGATGCCCGCCGTCAACCCGATGATCGGCGTGCTCATGGTCGGCGAGAAGGCCGCCGACCTGCTGACCGGAGGTGAGGCCCGATGACCGCGACCGCCACTGCCCCCGCGCCCGCCGCGCCGGAGGCCACCGAGCCCGTGTTCGCCGTACAGAACCTGTGGAAGGTCTTCGGCCCGCGCCGCAAGGCCGCCGCCGTGCCCGCCTCCGCGGAGCTGGCCTCCCTGCCCGCCGCCGAGCTGCGCGAGCGGACCGGCTGCACCGCCGCCGTCCGCGACGTCAGCTTCGAGGTCCGCAAGGGCGAGGTCTTCGTCGTCATGGGCCTGTCCGGCTCGGGCAAGTCCACCCTGGTCCGCTGTCTGACCCGGCTGATCGAGCCCACCTCCGGGACGCTGGCCGTCGACGGCGAGGACGTGCTCGCCATGGACCCGGCCCGGCTGCGCGAACTGCGCCGCCACCGCGCCGCCATGGTCTTCCAGCACTTCGGTCTGCTGCCGCACCGCACCGTCCTCGACAACGTCGCCTACGGGCTGGAGATCCAGGGCGTGGGCCGCGCCGAACGGCGTGCCCGCGCCGCCGAGATGGTCGGCAAGGTCGGCCTCGAAGGACTGGAGGGGCGTCGGCCCGGCCAGCTGTCCGGCGGCCAGCAGCAGCGCGTCGGGCTCGCCCGCGCCCTCGCCGCCGACCCCGAGGTCCTGCTGTTCGACGAGCCGTTCAGCGCCCTGGACCCGGTGATCCGCCGGGAGATGCAGGGCGAGGTGGCCCGGCTGCACCAGGAGGAGGGCCGCACCATGGTCTTCATCACCCACGACCTGTCCGAGGCGCTGCGCCTGGGCGACCGGATCGCGCTCATGCGCGACGGCCGGATCGTCCAGCTGGGCACCCCGGAGGAGATCGTCGGCTCCCCCGCCGACGACTACGTACGGGACTTCGTACGGGACGTGCCGCGCGAGCAGGTCCTGACCGTACGCAGCGCCATGCGCCCCGCAGTCAGCGGCGAGGAGGCCGGGCACGGCCCGGCCCTGAACCCGGCCGCCACCGTCTCCGAGGCCATCGAGGCCGTGGCCCGCACCGGTGGACCGGCCCGCGTCGTCGACGACGGCCGCTGCCTGGGCGTGGTCGACGAAACGGCCCTGCTGGCGGTGGTCGCCGGGATCCCGGCGGCCGGCGGCGAGGAGGTGGCGGCATGAGGAGCCCCAGCGCCTTCCCGGGCACGGCAGCCGTCCCCGGCACGGGCCGGTGGTGCGGATGAGCACGACGACCACCTCTCCCGTACGCGATCCCGGCCGCCGGGACCGGTCCGGCCGGCCGCAGCGTCCGCCGGCGCTCGATGAGGCATGAGGAAGCCCGGCACGATCGACTGCTTGAGGGCGAGGGTGGGCTCGTAGGCGAGGAGGTTGCCCGAGCGGATCGTGAGGT
>NZ_JBEYVX010000076.1:0-29550 GCF_040644195.1 Streptomyces sp. NPDC047014
GCAACGCCCTCTCCGGCCGCGTGACCTTCGGCCTCGGCGTCGTCTTCGCCCTCGGCGCCGTCGCCGCCGTCTTCTGCTGGCCGCGCAAATGGGCCCCGCGCCTTCCCCCGGTATGGCCGCGGGCGCCGGCCAGGTGCAGGCGATGTGGCCGAACGTGCTGGAGGCCGTCAAGAACCGCCGCCGCTTCACCTGGATCCTGCTCAGCCAGAACGCCCAGGTCACCGGCTTCGACGGGACCACCCTCCAGCTCGGCTTCCCCAATGTCGGAGCCCGCGACAACTTCGCGAGCAGCGGCAGCGAGGACGTGCTCAAGGCGGTCCTCGCCGAGCAGTTCCAGGTCCACTGGAAGATCGACGCGGTGGTCGGCGCCGGCGCCCCCGCCCCGGTGTCCTCGTACGGAGCGCCCGCCCCCGCCTACAGCCCGCCGCCCCCGCCCCCGCCGCAGGCGGCCCCGCAGGCGCCCACGGCCTCGTACTCCTCGCAGCCCTCGCAGCAGTCCCCGTCCCAGGGTTCGCAGCCGTCGCAGCACTCGCAGCAGTCCCAGGCGCCCCAGCAGTCGGCTCCCGCCCCGCAGCCGCCCGTACAGCAGGCGCCCCCGCCGGTCGCGCCCGAGGACGACTTCGCGGAGGACGACGACCCGGATCTGGTCGAGAGCGCGCTGACCGGCCATGACCTGATCGTGCGCGAGCTCGGAGCCACCGTTGTGGAGGAATATACGAATGAGTGAGCGCCTGTAGTTGGGTGGCCGCACGAAGCCGGGCCCGCCGTCCGGGCTAGGCTGAGCAGCGTGAAGGTCCTCGTCATCGGCGGCGGCGCCCGCGAACACGCCCTGTGCCGCTCTCTGTCCCTCGACCCCGACGTCTCCGCGCTCCACTGCGCCCCCGGCAACGCCGGCATCGCCGAGGTGGCCGAGCTCCGCCCCGTCGACGCCCTCGACGGCGGGGCCGTGGCCGCCCTCGCCACCGAACTCGGCGCCGACCTGGTCGTCGTCGGCCCGGAGGCCCCGCTGGTCGCCGGCGTGAGCGACGCCGTGCGCGCCGCCGGCATCCCCGTCTTCGGCCCGTCCGCCGAGGCGGCGCGGCTGGAGGGCTCCAAGGCGTTCGCCAAGGACGTGATGGCGGCGGCCGGGGTCCCGACCGCCCGCAGCTACGTCTGCACCACCCCGGAGGAGGTGGACGCGGCCCTCGACGCCTTCGGCGCCCCGTACGTCGTCAAGGACGACGGTCTGGCGGCCGGCAAGGGCGTCGTCGTCACCGCGGACCTGGCCGCGGCCCGCGCGCACGCGCTCGGCTGCGACCGCGTGGTCATCGAGGAGTACCTCGACGGCCCCGAGGTCTCCCTCTTCGCCATCACCGACGGCGTCACCGTCGTCCCGCTCCAGCCGGCGCAGGACTTCAAGCGCGCGCTCGACGGCGACGAGGGCCCCAACACCGGCGGCATGGGCGCGTACTCCCCGCTGCCCTGGGCCGACCCGAAGCTGGTCGACGAGGTCATGGAGCTCGTGCTCCAGCCCACGGTGGACGAGCTGCGCCGCCGCGGTACCCCCTTCTCCGGTCTGCTCTACGCCGGCCTCGCGATCACCGGCCGCGGCACCCGGGTCATCGAGTTCAACGCCCGCTTCGGCGACCCGGAGACCCAGGTGGTCCTGGCCCGGCTGCGCACCCCGCTCGCGAGCGTGCTGCTGAACGCGGCCAAGGGCACCCTGGACGCCGAGCCGCCGCTCGTGTGGCGGGAGGAGGCGGCCGTGACCGTGGTCATCGCCTCCCACAACTACCCCGACACCCCGCGCACCGGTGACCCGATCACGGGTCTGGCCGAGGTGGCCGCCGAGGACGGACCCGACGCCTACGTGCTGCACGCGGGCACCCGGCGCGAGGGCGACGCGGTGGTCAGCGCGGGCGGCCGCGTGCTGTCGGTGACGGCGACCGGTTCCGATCTGGCGCAGGCCCGGGAGAAGGCGTATAAGGCGGTGGCGCGCATCGGGCTGGACGGCTCGCAGCACCGTACGGACATCGCCGCCAAGGCGGCCCAGCAGCGCTGACCGGCGCCTCCACGGACCCGCGGGCCCGGTGCGCATCCCGTGCGCCCGGGCCCGCGGGCGTGTCCGCGTACGAGTGCATCCGGCCTCCTTCGAACGCAGCCAGCTTTACCCAAAGCCATTCCATCGGGTGATCGTCAGCTTGTCTGCCTGACGGCCGGGCATGCCCCAACTAGGGTGCGGCGCAAGCATTCCGGCACTTGGCCCACCGACCTTGCGATGTCAGTGGCGGGTGTCACAGTGGGGGAGTGAGCAACGCAGCCGCAGGGCAGAGGGGGTGAGGCCGGCCATGTCCGGGACAGCTTCGATCACGGAGGCGGGTGTGCCGTCCGCGCGTTCCCGCGCTCTGGGCGTGCTGCGCGTGCGCAGCCGGGCCCTGGCCGTCGGGCTGCTGCCCGCCGCCCTCGCGGTGGTGCTGGTCACCGCCCGGTCCACGGGCCGGCTGGCGGGTGCCCCCTGGGGCGCGGTGACGCTGGCCGTGTGCGTGGTCGCCGCGCTGGTGCTGCTCGTCGGCGGGATCTTCGCCGCCGTGGTGCTGCGGGCCGGTCCCGCCGTGACGCCGACGGTGCCGCTGTCGGAGTCCGCCGCGCCCGATCTCTACCGGCTGGTGCGGGATCTGGCCGACCGGATGGATGTGCCGGCCCCCTCCGCGATAGCCCTGACGCCCGACTGCGACAGCTGGCTGGAGGACCGCGCGCATGCCGCGCACCGCCGCAAGGGCATAGCCGGCTCCCCGCAGTCCGCGCCGGGCGCGGCGCCGGTGCTGGTGATCGGCTCGCCGTTCCTGTGGTGGATGCGGGTCGCGGAGCTACGGGCCGTGCTCGCGCCGGTCGTCGCCGGTACGGGACCCTCCGCGCACCCCGACATAGCCGACGCGCGGGGCTTCGTGCGCGGCCTGGACGCCGCCGTGGACGTGGGCGGGCGCCGGGGGCTTGGCTGGATCGCCGCTCCGGCCCGGCTGCTGCTGCGGCTGTGCCGCACCGACGCCGCCGAGATGGAGCGCGGGGTGGCCGCGGCCGCCTCGGACCGTGCGCAGGGTGTGGACTACGGGCTGCGGATCGTCGCCCAGGAGCAGGTCGGCCTGGCCTACGCGGGCTGGGACCGGCTGCTGACCCGGGTGGCACTGCCCGCCTGGCGGATGGGCCGCTGGCCCGCGCACCTGGACGCCGGAGTGGTCTCGGCCCTGACCGAGCTGTCCCGGCGGGACCGGCTGGCCGAGGGCTTCACCTCGCGCCTCGGTGAGCGGCCGGCCTGCGACCTGCTGGAGCAGCCCGGCGCGATCGACGAGGCCACGTCGTTGCTGGCCGCGCGGCTCTTCCACGGCGGTCCGGCCGAGGCCGGGCCGGACTGGGCGCCGGTGGATTGGACGGCGTATCCGGAGGAGGTCGTCGACCGGACCTGGCGCACGGAGGCGGCCCGTCTCCACGCGGCGCTGGACGCCCTGGCCGTCCCGGCGGGGCTGCCCGGCGATCCCGCCCCCACCCCCCGGCCGACCGCGCCGACACCGGCACCGGCGCCCGCCTCCGCACCGGCCGGCCCCGGCACCGCCCCCGGCGCGCCCTCCGCCGCCTCCGGCCCGGCCGCCGCCTCCGGCGCCGCCGGACCCGCCACGCTCGCGGACGCCCACTCCGCCCCCTCCGGGGCCGACGGCTTCGCCGGGCCCACGCTGGAGCGGGTGCTCGCGTACCTCACGGACCGCTCCGGGGAAGGCGCGCGCGGCGAGGCCCTGGCCGGGCGGCTCAGCGCGGACCTGTCCCGCGAGGAGCGGGCCGCCGGCTCCGCCGCCGGGGCCGGGAAGGCGCGCGGCGCCGACGCCGTACCGCTGTTCCCGCTCCAGCCGCCGCGCAGCGGCCGGGACCTGCTGGCCGACCATGTGACGGCGATGGTGTGCTGCGCCGCCGTGGACTCGGCGGGGGCCGCCCCGGGCATGGACTGGCTCGACGGCCCGGTCCTGCTGGTCGGCGGCGACCGCCGGGCCGATCTGGCGCCCCGCGTGCTCCGCCTCGTCGAGGAGGGCGATCCCGGGCCGCTGCGGGAGTGGCTCTCGGCCCTGGGGGTGCGCCCTGAGAAGCCCGTCCGGCTGGTCTGAGCGGGGCCGCCGCCCGCACCCCGGCCGGGCGGCCGCGGCCCGGGCCGCGCCACGCCCCGTACGAACAGGCGGACGGGAAGGTTCCGGTCACGCCAATTCACGACGAACGGTGACGGACCGCGTGCGTAATGTGATGTGCTGGGACCGGTAGCGGCCGGAGCCCCGGGAGCGGGTGTCCGAAAAGCGCCGCCCCGGCGCACCGAAGGTGTTCGCGCACCGCACACGCGGACGCCCGGCCGGGGATCGAGGGAGGGGAGCGGACATGGGTACGGACCAGATCCGGCGCTGGGAGTCGGGCGCGCTCGCGCACGCGGTGAACGACCCCTTCGGGCAGGGCCCCCTGCCCTGGTTCCGCGGCAGCGAGCTCTACTTCGACGACACCGGCCACGTCGTCCCCTGGTACGTGGACCCGGTCGCCGCGGCCGCCGGCACCGGCCGGATCCCGCGCGCCCGCGGCACCGGCGGCCCCCGCACGGCCGACGACGTGCACCGCCAGATCAAGGGCTTCGCCTCCACCGGCGCCGTGGCTCCCGGCGAGGCCATCGACTTCCACATCACCGTCGACCCGCCCCAGCAGTTCTCCGTCGACGTCTACCGCATCGGCCACTACGGCGGCGACGGCGCCTCCAAGATCACCACCAGCCCCCGGCTCTCCGGCATCGTCCAGCCGCCCCCGCTCACCGCCGACCGCACGGTCTCCTGCCACCACTGGTGGCTGTCCTGGCGGCTCCAGGTCCCGTCCTACTGGAGCGTCGGCGCGTATGTCGCCGTCCTGACCACCGCCGACGGCTACCGCTCCCACATCCCCTTCACCGTCCGCGACGACGAGCCCGCCGACCTCCTGCTGCTGCTCCCCGACATCACCTGGCAGGCGTACAACCTCTACCCCGAGGACGGCCGCACCGGCGCCAGCCTCTACCACGCCTGGGACGAGAGCGGCCGGCTCCTCGGCGAGCAGGACGCGGCCGTCACCGTCTCCTTCGACCGCCCCTATGCGGGCGCCGGCCTGCCCCTGCACGTGGGCCACGCCTACGACTTCATCCGCTGGGCCGAGCGCTACGGCTACGACCTCGCCTACGCCGACACCCGCGACCTGCACGCCGGCCGCGTCGACCCCACCCGCTACCGCGGCCTGGTCTTCCCCGGCCACGACGAGTACTGGTCGGCCCCCATGCGCCGCACCGCCGAGCGCGCCCGCGCCCACGGCACCTCGCTCGTCTTCCTCTCCGCCAACACCATGTACTGGCAGGTGGAGCTCTCCCCCTCGCCCTCCGGCGTCGAGGACCGGCTGCTCACCTGCCGGAAGCGGCGCGGTCCGGGCCGCCCCAGCCTCTGGCGCGAGATCGACCGCCCCGAACAGCAGCTCCTCGGCATCCAGTACGCGGGCCGCGTCCCCGAGCCCGCCCCGCTGATCGTGCGCAACGCCCGCCACTGGCTCTGGGACGCCACCGGGGCCGGTGAGAACGACGAACTGCCCGGCTTGGTCGCGGGCGAGGCCGACCGGTACTTCCCGCGCACCCAGCTCCCCGAGCACCAGGACCGGATCCTGCTCGCGCACTCCCCGTACCCGGACGGCGAGGGCCACCTCCGCCACCAGGAGACCTCCCTCTACCGGGCGCCCAGCGGGGCCCTGGTCTTCGCCTCCGGCACCTTCGCCTGGTCCCCGGCCCTCGACCGCCCCGGGCACGTGGACGAGCGGGTGCAGCGGGCCACGGCCAACCTCCTCGACCGGATCTGCAAGCGCGACTGACCGACCCCCTGTCCGCGCGGGCGGCCGGAGGTGAGCGAGAATCGGGGTGCGCTTCATACAGAACCACAGGGAGACCCCGTGTCCGGATTCGTCGAAAAGCCCGAGCCGGTTCAGGTTCCGGGCCTCGTCCACCTCCACACCGGCAAGGTGCGCGACCTCTACCGCGACGAGGACGACCGCCTCGTCATGGTCGCCAGCGACCGCATGTCCGCCTTCGACTGGGTGCTGCCCACCGAGATCCCGGACAAGGGCCGCGTCCTGACCCAGCTCTCCCTGTGGTGGTTCGACCAGCTCGCGGACCTCGTCCCGCATCACGTCCTCTCCACCGAGCTGCCCGCGGGCGCCCCCGAGGACTGGGCCGGCCGCACCCTGGTCTGCAAGAACCTCGACATGGTCCCCGTCGAGTGCGTGGCCCGCGGCTACCTCACCGGCTCGGGCCTCGCCGAGTACCGCGAGACCCGCACGGTCTGCGGACTCGGCCTCCCCGAGGGGCTGGTGGACGGCTCCGAGCTGCCCGGCCCGATCTTCACCCCGGCCGCCAAGGCCGAGGTCGGCGAGCACGACGAGAACATCTCCTACGAGGAGGTCGCGCGCACCACCGGCCCCGAGACGGCCGCCCTGCTGCGCCAGACCACGCTGGCCGTCTACTCCCGCGCCCGGGACATCGCCCGCGAGCGCGGCATCATCCTGGCCGACACCAAGTTCGAGTTCGGTTTCGACCGCGCGGACGGCACCCTGGTCGCCGCCGACGAGGTGCTGACGCCGGACTCCTCCCGCTTCTGGCCCGCCGACCAGTGGGAGCCGGGCCGCCCGCAGCCCTCCTTCGACAAGCAGTACGTCCGCGACTGGCTGACCTCCCCGGCCTCCGGCTGGGACCGCAAGGGCGAGCTGCCCCCGCCGGCCCTGCCCGCCGAGGTCGTCGAGCGGACCCGCGCCAAGTACATCGAGGCGTACGAGCGGCTGACCGGCCTGAGCTGGTCCTAGGGAACACGAAGAAGCCCCGGTCCGAGGACCGGGGCTTCTTCCTTGCAGAGCGGACAACGCGACTCGAACGCGCGACATCCACCTTGGCAAGGTGGTGCTCTACCAACTGAGCTATGTCCGCAAGCGCCGTAAGGCGAGACCTACTATACCCAACCCCGCTCCCTCGCGAGACGCACTGCCGTGTGCCGGTTCTCGGCGCCCAGCTTGGTCGCCGCCGAGGAGAGGTAGTTGCGTACGGTCCCCTGCGAGAGCGAGGCACGCTCCGCGATCTCCGCGATCGGCGCCCCGTCGCCCGCCAGTTCCAGCACCTCGGCCTCCCGCGCGGTCAGCGGGGAGTCCCCCGCGCTGATCGCGTCGGCCGCCAACTCCGGGTCCACGTACCGGCCTCCGCCGTGCACCGTGCGGATCAGCTCCGCCAGGCGCTGCGCCGAGACCGTCTTCGGCGCGAAGGCCCGCACCCCCGCCGCCAGGGCCCGCTTGAGGTGCCCGGGGCGCCCGTGGCTGGTCACGATCATCGTCCTGCAGTCGGGGAGTTCGGCCCGCAGCGCTGTGGCGACACTCACACCGTCCGCCCCCGGCATCTGCAGGTCCAGCACCGCCACGTCCGGCCGGTGCGCGCGGGCCATCGCCAGCGCCTCGGGCCCGGAGGCCGCCTCCGCGACGACCAGCAGATCGTCCTCCAGCGCGAGCAGCGCGGCCAGCGCCCCGCGGATCAGGTGCTCGTCGTCGGCGAGCAGTACGCGTACGGGGCTCACGCCCGCACCTCCAGTCCTTCGAGCCGTGCGCCCGGTATCTCCGCCCGCAGCCGGAACCGGCCGTCGCCGACCAGCCCCGCCTCCAGCGTCCCTTCCAGTACGGCGAGCCGTTCCCGCAGCCCGGCCAGTCCCGAGCCGGGCGGCCCCGCCGGGGCCTGCGGCGCGCCGTCGTTCTCCACCACCAGCGTCACCGGGCCGCCCCGCGGGGCCGTCAGCCGGATCCGGCAGCACTGCGCGTCCCCGTGCCGCAGCACGTTCGTGGTGGCCTCGCGGACCACCCAGCCGAGCGCCGACTGCACCTCGGCGGGCAGCTCCCGGCCCGGCCGGAAGTCGACGCGGCAGTCCATCCCGGCCGCGCTCAGCACCCCGCGCGCACCCTCCAGCTCCACCGCGAGATCCGCCTCCCGGTAGCCGCGGACCACGTCGCGGACCTCCCGCTGGGACTCCTGGGCGATCCGCTGGACCTCGATCATCTGCTCCACCGCCTCCGGGCGTTCGCGCCGGGCCAGCTGCACGGCCAGCTCGCTCTTGAGGGCGATCACGGCCAGGTTGCGCCCCATCACGTCGTGCAGATCGCGGCCGAAGCGCAGCCGCTCCTCCGCCACCGCCAGCCGGGCCTGCACCTCCCGCGAGCGGTCCAGCTCGTCGACCGTGCGCAGCAGCCAGCCCGAGAACCCGCAGGTGGCGCCGAAGAACAGACTGCCCAGCAGGACACCGAAGCCGTAGCCGAGGGCCGTTCCGACGGGCATGCCGAGGCCGAGGGCGGCCAGCGCGGTGGCGACCCCGGCCGCCCCGGCCACGTACCAGAGCTTGCGCACGGTCCGCAGGCAGAGCACGAGCGAGCCGGAGGTGAACCAGGCCAGCCCGGCCACCGTCGTCGGTGCCACCGCCTCCTGGGTGACCTGCCCGGTGACCCGCAGGGCCAGCACGGCCACGACGCACAGCGCCGTCAGCACGGTGACGGCCACCGCCATCCGGGTGGGGCGGGCGCGCCGCCCCAGCACCCAGTGCAGCGCCCGCCAGGTGAGCACCCCGCACAGCACCGCGTGCGCGCAGATCATCAGGAAGAGCGAGAAGAGCACCGCGAAGGAGCTCCGCTCGGTGGCCGCGGCGGCCAGCGGGGTCAGTCCGAAGGACGTGATCTCCAGGAACACGAACAGCAGGAAGGAGCCGCGGGTGTACAGCTCGACCTTCCCCGCGGTGCTGCGGTTCTTCCACCACCCGGTCAGCTTCGACACGGTCTTCTTTCCCCCGGTCCGTCGTGGCGCCGCCGGTCCGGCCTAGCGCCGCGGTTCCCAGCGGAACCACCGCTGGACAGCAAACACGGTGACCACGATCCAGGCCAGCGCGCTCAGCCCGGCCCCCAGCAGGTCGCCGCCCCCGGCGCCGCCGCTCCAGCCGGCCCGGACGAGGGTCATCACCCCGCTCAGCGGCAGCAGTTCGCACAGCGAGGCCACCAGATCGGGCAGGGCGTCCACCGGCGCGAACAGCCCCGAGCCGGCCGCCGTCGCCAGGAACAGCGGCAGCGTGGTGAGGCCCGCGGTCTCCACGGTGCGGGTCACCGCGCTGGTCAGCGCGGCCAGCCCGGCCAGCAGCACGAGCCCGGCCAGGACGGCTCCGAGCAGCAGCAGCGGACTGCGCGGCATCCGTACGTCCAGGGCGAGCGCGCCCGCCACCGCGAGCAGGCCGGTCTGCCCGAGGGCCAGGCAGACGGCGGGCAGCGCGGTCCCGGCCAGGATCTCCAGGTCCCGGGCCTCGCCGGTGCGCAGCCGCTTGAGGACCAGCTCCTCGCGCCGGGCGACGTAGGCGGAGACCAGGTTCATGTAGACGACGAGCAGCAGCACCATGCCGATCCCGCCCGTCAGGGTGGCCTCGCCGACGGCCTCGGCGCCCTCCACCCCGGTGAGCGAGGAGCGCAGGACGAACACCATCAGCAGCGGCATCAGCAGGGCCACGCCGAGCGCGGCCCGGTTGCGTACCAGCAGGGTGAGTTCGGAGCGGCCGAGCGCGGTGATGCGGGCCGGGCTGAGCGCTGTCGTGGTCATCGGGTCCCCGCCATCGTGTTCTCGTCGGTACGGTCGCCGGGGCCCCGGCGGTCCCGCGCGATCTCCAGGAACGCCTCCTCCAGCGAGGCGGACCGGGCGTCCAGCGCGTCCAGGACCACCCCGTTCTCCCCGGCCCAGCCGAGCAGTCCGGCCAGGTCCTCCTGGAGCCGTCCGGTACGGATCTCCACGCGCCGCCCGGTGGCGGCCGCCCGCAGCGACAGCGGCAGCCGTGCGGCGGGCACTCCCTCGGGCAGGGTGAAGCGGATCCGGGCCGGCCGGGTGGCGGTGACCTCGGCGGGGGTGCCGGAGAGCACCAGCTCGCCCTCGTGCAGGATCGCGAGGCGGTCCGCCAGCCGCTCGGCCTCCTCCAGGTAATGCGTGGTCAGCAGCACCGTGGTGCCCTCCTCGCGCAGCTCCCGGACCAGCGCCCACGTGTCGCGGCGGCCCTCGGGGTCCATGCCGGTGGTCGGCTCGTCGAGGAACAGCACCTCGGGCCGGCCGAGCAGGGCCAGCGCCAGATCCAGCCGCCGCCGCTCACCCCCGGACAGCTGCTTCACCCGTACGGAGGACCGCGCGGCCAGCCCGACCCGCTCCAGCACCTCCGCCGCGGGGCGGGCGCCGGTGGTGACCCCGGCCCACATCCGCACGGTCTCGGTCACCGACAGGTCGGAGGGGAAGCCGCCCTCCTGGAGCATGACCCCGGTGCGCGGGCGGACCTCGGCCCGCCGGGTCCACGGATCGAGCCCGAAGACGCGGACGCGCCCGCCGCTGGGGGCGGCCAGTCCCTCCAGCAGTTCGACGGTGGAGGTCTTGCCCGCGCCGTTGGTGCCGAGCAGGGCGAAGACCTCGCCGGGGGCCACGGAGAAGGAGACGCCGCGGACGGCCTCGAATCCTCCGGAGTAGCCGCGGCGCAGGTCCTGGGCTTCGATCACGGTGTGGGTCATGGTCCAAGCCTCGGCGCGGCCGGAGGCGGCGGGCAGTGCGCGCTGTCATGAACGCCGATGACATTTGTCAGCGTGGCCTCAGTCACACGAGACAGGGCAGCGCACACGAAGAAGGCCCCGGTCGTGATGACCGGGGCCTTCTTCTTCAGAGCGGACGACGCGACTCGAACGCGCGACATCCACCTTGGCAAGGTGGTGCTCTACCAACTGAGCTACGTCCGCAAGCTGTGCACTGCCGGGGCAATGCGTGCCTCACTCTACCCGATCCACAGCTGTGGACGGGAAGTGATGCAGAGCGGGTGACAGGAATTGCACACTGCGCCTTCCCTCTGGAAGAGGGATGTTCTGCTACTGAACTACACCCGCACGACCTCGGAGGCTCTGACCTGCGGCCTCGCCCCTCGGCGTGATCCACACATTAGCCGAAGGGTGGGGGTGGATGGCAAATCGGCCCTCAGTGGGCCGCGTTGTACGCCTCGTAGATCCGCTTCGGGATGCGGCCGCGCGGCGGCACCTCGTGCTGGTTGGAGCGGGCCCAGGCGCGGACCACCGCCGGGTCGGGGGCCACGGAGGTGTGCTTGAAGGTCTTCCCCGACCGCGACTGGCGGCGGCCGGCGGCCACGAAGGGGGCGAGGCCCTTCCGCAGTTTCTTTGCGTTGGC
This sequence comes from Streptomyces sp. NPDC047014, assembly GCF_040644195.1. NCBI lineage: Bacteria > Bacillati > Actinomycetota > Actinomycetes > Kitasatosporales > Streptomycetaceae > Streptomyces > Streptomyces sp. NPDC047014. The sequence goes on from NZ_JBEYVX010000076.1 coordinate 11,267, forward strand.
GGCATTGAGGTCGATCTCGTACGACTTACCGTCCAGAGCGAACACGACCGTTTCCGCCGCTTCTCCGCCGTCGATGTCGTCGGAGAGCGTGACCACTACGCGCTGCGCCACGGATATCGGTCCCTTCGTGCGACGCCGCCACCGGTTGACGTGCGGTGATGTCGCCTGTGTGGATGTTTAGGAGCAATGCATCTTTCGGCCGGAATCCCGGTCGATTCCTTTGTACCCCGATTCTCATTGCATTGCGAAGCCCAGTTAATTCTCTCCGCGTGTCCCGCCGCAATGCCGGGCGCGTGGTTTTCCTGGGGATTTTGCGAAGCGTTGGTGAAGCCGAAACGGGCCGGTGATCACGGCCCTTCGATATCTATGCGCGTAGAAATTTTGGCCGGGTACGCTGAGGGAACCGCCTTGCACCAACCACCTCATCGGGAGTGCCAGTGGCACGCGTCGTAGTCGACGTCATGCTCAAGCCGGAGATCCTCGACCCCCAGGGCCAGGCGGTGCAGCGTGCACTGCCGCGCCTGGGCTTCGAGGGCATCGCCGACGTCCGTCAGGGGAAGCGCTTCGAACTGGAAGTGGAGGGACCGGTCGACCAGGCCGCCCTCGACCGCATCCACAAGATGGCCGAAACGTTCCTCGCCAACACCGTCATCGAAGACTTCACCGTGAAGGTCGAGGACTGACGGTGACCACTCGCATCGGTGTCGTCACGTTCCCCGGAACGCTCGACGACCGTGACTCGCTGCGCGCCGTCCGCCTCGCGGGGGCGGAGCCGGTCTCGCTGTGGCACCGCGACAAGGACCTGCACCAGGTCGACGCGGTCGTCCTCGCGGGCGGTTTCTCCTACGGCGACTACCTGCGCGCCGGAGCCATCTCCCGCTTCTCGCCGGTGATGGAGACCATCATCGAGCAGGCCCGGGGCGGTATGCCCGTCCTCGGCATCTGCAACGGCTTCCAGGTCCTCACCGAGGCCCACCTGCTGCCGGGGGCGATGCTCCGCAACAACCACCTGCACTTCATCTGCCGCGACCAGAAGCTGCGGGTGGAGAACGCGGAGACCGCGTGGACCGGCGACTACACCGCCGGCCAGGAGATCTCCGTACCGCTCAAGAACATGGACGGCCGGTACGTCGCCGACGAGCGCACGCTCGACGAACTGGAGGCCGAGGGCCGCGTGGCCTTCCGGTACCTGGACATGAACCCGAACGGGTCGCTCCGCGACATCGCCGGCATCACCAACGCCGAGGGCAACGTCGTCGGCCTGATGCCCCACCCCGAGCACGCGGTCGAGCCGCTGATCGGGACCGGCGGCACCGACGGCCTCCCGTTCTTCACGTCGGTCCTGAAGAAGCTGGTCAGCGCATGAGCCTCGACACCGTCAAGAACGCCACGGAAACCCCGGACGCCTCCCAGCCCTGGAAGGAGCTCGGCCTCAAGGAGGACGAGTACGCCCGGATCAAGGAGATCCTCGGCCGCCGCCCGACCGGCGCCGAGCTCGCCATGTACTCGGTCATGTGGTCCGAGCACTGCTCGTACAAGAGCAGCAAGGTCCACCTGAAGCAGTTCGGCGAGAAGGTCCCGCAGAACGACGCCATGCTCGTCGGCATCGGTGAGAACGCGGGCGTCGTCGACGTGGGCCAGGGCTACGCGGTCACCTTCAAGGTCGAGTCGCACAACCACCCGTCCTACATCGAGCCCTACCAGGGCGCGGCCACCGGCGTCGGCGGCATCGTCCGCGACATCCTCGCCATGGGCGCCCGCCCCGTCGCCGTCGTGGACCCGCTGCGCTTCGGCGCGGCCGACCACCCCGACACCAAGCGCGTCCTGCCGGGCGTCGTCGCGGGCATCGGCGGCTACGGCAACTGCCTGGGCCTGCCGAACATCGGCGGCGAGGTCGTCTTCGACGCCTGCTACCAGGGCAACCCGCTGGTCAACGCCGGCTGCATCGGCGTGATGAAGCACGAGGACATCCACCTCGCCAAGGCGTCCGGCCCCGGCAACAAGGTCATCCTCTACGGCGCCCGCACGGGCGGCGACGGCATCGGCGGCGTCTCGGTCCTCGCGTCCGAGACCTTCGACGACACCAAGCCGACCAAGCGCCCCGCCGTCCAGGTCGGTGACCCCTTCCAGGAGAAGCTGCTCATCGAGTGCACCCTGGAGATCTTCAAGGAGAAGCTGGTCGCGGGCATCCAGGACCTCGGCGGTGCCGGGCTGTCCTGCGCCACCTCCGAGCTGGCCTCGGCCGGTTCCGGCGGTATGCGCGTCGAGCTGGACACCGTGCCGCTGCGCGACGCGACGCTCTCGCCCGAGGAAATCCTCATGAGCGAGTCGCAGGAGCGCATGTGCGCGATCGTCGAGCCGCAGTACGTCGACCGCTTCATGGAGATCTGCGAGAAGTGGGACGTCATCGCCACCGTCATCGGTGAGGTCACCGAGGGCGAGCGCCTGGAGATCTTCTGGCACGGCGAGCAGATCGTGGACGTGCCCCCGGGCACCGTCGCCCACGAGGGCCCGGTCTACCACCGCCCCTACGCCCGCCCCGAGTGGCAGGACGCCCTCCAGGCCGACGACGCGGGCCGGCTGCCCCGCCCGCAGACCTCCGAGGAGCTGCGCGCGCAGGTCCTGGCCCTGGTCTCCTCCCCGAACCAGGCGTCCAAGTCCTGGGTCACCGACCAGTACGACCGCTTCGTGCAGGGCAACACCGTCCTCGCGCAGCCCGAGGACGCGGGCATGGTCCGTATCGACGAGGAGTCCAACCTCGGCGTCGCCATGGCCACCGACGGCAACGGCCGCTACGCCAAGCTCGACCCCTACACGGGCGCGCAGCTGGCCCTGGCCGAGGCGTACCGCAACGTCGCCGCGACCGGTGCCAAGCCCCTCGCGATCTCCGACTGCCTGAACTTCGGCTCCCCCGAGGACCCGGGCGTCATGTGGCAGTTCGCGGAGGCCACCCGCGGTCTCGCGGACGGCTGCCTGGAGCTGGGCACCCCGGTGACCGGCGGCAACGTCTCGCTCTACAACCAGACCGGCGACGTGGCGATCCACCCGACCCCGGTCGTGGCCGTGCTCGGCGTGATCGACGACGTCAACCGCCGGACGCCGATGGCGTTCGCGGAGGCCGGCCAGCTGCTCTACCTGCTCGGTGACACCGCCGAGGAGTTCGGTGGCTCGGCCTGGTCGCAGGTGGTCCACGACCACCTCGGCGGTCTGCCGCCCAAGGTGGACCTGGGCCGCGAGAAGCTGCTCGGCGAGATCCTGATCTCGGCCTCGCGCGACGGCATGATCGACGCCGCGCACGACCTCTCCGACGGCGGCGTGATCCAGGCGCTCACCGAGTCCTGCCTCAAGGGCGGCAACGGCGCGCGGATCGTGGTCCCCGAGGGTCTGGACGCCTTCACCTTCCTGTTCTCCGAGTCCGCGGGCCGGGCCGTCGTGGCCGTCCCGCGCAGCGAGGAGCTGCGCTTCACCGACATGTGCGGTGCGCGGGGCCTGCCGGCCACCCGCATCGGCGTGGTGGACGGCGACGCGATCGAGATCCAGGGCGAGTTCACCCTCCCGCTGGCCGAGTTGCGCGAGGCGCACGAGGCGACGATCCCGGCCCTGCTGGCCTGATCGGCGACCCGCACGCGGCCGGGGCCCCGCACGGAATTCCGTGCGGGGCCCCGGCCGTTGTGCCGCCTGCGGTGCGGCGGCCCGGCGCTTCGACGGCGCGACGGCCCGGTGGCAAGCGGCCGTAGCGATTCCGTGGCAGGACGGCCGTACCCGCCCGTACAGGGGCTCCGCATACTGACCGCGTGAGCATCGTCAAGCACCTGCCCGGCGCCGCGATACCCGAAGGCGGCGTCCCCGGCTGGCCCGTGAAGGACGCCCGGCGCTGGCTCGACGCGCGCCTCCCCGCCCCCTTTGCCCCGGTCCCCACCGGCTGGATCCTGCTGCCGCTGGTGCTGGCCGGGCTGATCCTCAGCCTGTGGAACGCCCCCGGCACCCCGGCGCGGGGCACGGAGTGGTCCGGCTATCCGGAGACCGTGCTGCTGCTGGCGCTGCCCGCCTGGTACCGGTTCCTGCCCGCCGCCACCCTGGTCTCCGCCCTGCTGATCGCCCTGCACGCCGCCGTGGCGCTGCACGGCCTCGGGCCCGACGACACCCCCGGCCGTGTGGGCGGCTGGCTGCTGCTCGCGCTCTGCACCTGGGCCTTCGCCGGTTCCCTGCTGCGGCTGCGCGCGCGACGGCTCCAGCGGGAGATCTTCCTCGCCGCCGCCGGGGAGAGCCGCGCGGCCCTCCCGCACGCGCTGCCGGACGGCCACCGCAGCCGGGGGCTGCGGCTGATCGCCTTCGGGGGCGCCGCCGTGCTCGGCGCGGGCGCGCTGCTGGTGTGGGCGCTCGTACGGGACCTGGGCGCGGGCGCGGAGCAGCCGTACGACGCGACCGGGCAGCAGGTCCTCGCCCTGCTCCTGCTGGTCCCCGGCACCGCGCTGCTCGGTCGCGGGCTCGGCGCGCGGCGCGCCGCCCGCCGGCTGCGCGCGGGGCCGCAGCCGGTGCTGCGCGTCGGGGTCCGCTCCCGGCCGGGCGGGCGGCGCTGGCTGGTCGCGGACGCCGACACCACCACCGCACCGCCGCTGATCGCCTTCCGGCACCGCTTCGAGGACGGCTACCGCAGCGGCCCCGCCGAGACCCTGCTCGGAGGCCCCGAGAGCCGGCTGCGGGCCGAGCACCACGACATCGACCCCTACGCCGAGCCCTACGAGGCGCTGATGTACGGAGTCCCCCACGAGGGTGCCGAGGTGATCCTGCGGTACGCCGTCCACCGCGCCGGCAGCACGATCGCCGCCGAGCTCCACGCCGCGCCCCTGCTGCCGTACCGGCGGCACGGGCTGCTCTCCTGGCGGCCCGAGGGCGCCTCGTACACCCTTCGGATGCGGGCCGAGGCGGAGAAGCGCAAGCAGCGCGCGGCGGAGCGGTCGAGCGGGTCGGGGAGCTCCTGCGGGTCCTCCGGCGGCTGCGGTTCGAGCGGTTGCGGGAGCAGCTGCGGCAGCAGTTGCGGCGGTGGCTGCGGGGGCGGCGACTGATCGGGCAGACTCCCCGCATGGCACCCAAGACCCGCAGGTACGACGACGCCCGGATCCGGACGGCGGTGACCGCGCAGTTCGGCCATGTCGCCCGCGCGGTGGCCGGGCTGACGCCGGATCAGCTGGCCCGGCCCAGCGGGGTCGGGGAGTGGAGCGTGGCCGAGCTGGCCGCGCACATCGCCTGGATCGCGGACTCCCTGGCCCGGGGCCTGGCCCGGCCGCCGGCCGCCGTCCCCGAGCTGTCCGCCGTCGAGTGGCCCTTCGCCACCGCCTCCCTCGCCGGGAAGATCTCCGAGGCCGCCCGCGAGACCCTGACCGGGGACCCGCTGCCCGAGCTGTACGAACAGGCCGCCGCGGCCCTGGCCGACGCGCTCGCGGAGCACCGGGGTGACCGGGTGCTGGAGCTGTGGATCGGCGATATGACCCTGGCGGACTTCCTGGTCACCCGGACCGTGGAGCTGGTCGTCCACACCGACGACCTGAACCGGGCCGCGGGGCTGGAGATCCCGGTCGAGCGGCAGGCGCTGGCCGCCTGCACCCGGCTGCTCGCCGACGCGCTCGCCCTCAAGGCCCCCGGTGGCTCGGTCGAGGTGCGGATCCCGCCGTTCGCGGTGGTCCAGTGCGTGGCGGGCCCGCGCCACACCCGCGGCACCCCGCCGAATGTGGTCGAGACCGACGCGCTGACCTGGATCCGGCTCGCGACGGGCCGTACGGGCTGGGCGGAGGCGGTGGACGCGGCGCGGGTACGGGCCTCGGGGGAGCGGGCCGACCTGTCGGGGCTGCTGCCGCTGATGGGCTGAGCGGGGGCGGGCCCCAGGGTGACCGGCGGACCGCCGGACCGCCTCCCCGCCGGACCACCTCCCCGCCGGACCGGCGGGGAACCGAACGGGCGGCCGGGCCGTCCCACCGGCATGCGTACCCACCGGCACGTCCACATCCCCGCGGGGCTGGCCCTCGTACTCGCGCTCGCCCTGGCCGGCTGCGGCCGGGCGGAGGAGAGCGGCGGCGTCGTGCTGCCCCAGGTCGAGGGATCCTGGGCCGTCGAGTCCCTGACCAGCGAGGGCCGCACCCTGCACGCCCCCGGCAGCGCCCGTCTCACCCTCGGCGCGACCGAGGCCACCGGCAGCTACGGCTGCAACGGGCTCAAGGCGGCCGTGGTCCACGACGGGGCCGACGCCCTGACCGTCACCCCGGGGCCGCGGACCGCCATGGCCTGCCCGGACATGGAGTTCGAGACGGCCTTCGCGAAGCTGTTCAAGGGGCGGCTGACCATCGACCGGGGTCCGGACCGGCTCACGCTCAAGACCTCCGACGGGAGCACCATCGCCATGAGCCCCGCGCCCCCGGCGGCCGACGCCCCCTTCACCGCGACCGAATGGACCGTCACCGGGCTGCTCGACGGGCAGACGGCGTCCTCACTGCCCGCCGAGGCCGCGGGCAAGGCCCGGTTCACCGTCGCCCCCGACCTCGCGGTCAGCGGGAACCTCGGCTGCAACCGGTTCAGCGCGCGGGCCACGGGCGAGGGTGCCCATATCACGTTCGGGCCGCTCACCAGCACACGGATGGCCTGCGCGGGGCCCGTCGGGACGGTGGAACAGGCCCTGACCAGCCTTTTCGCCGCCTCTCCGCTGACCTGGCGGATCGACGGCCAGAACCTCACCCTGACGGCTCCCGACGGCAAGGGACTGACCGCGAAAGCGGCCACCAGCGTCGAATAGCGGGGGTGTCGGCGGGCGCATTCGGCCACGGCGGACTTGGACGAAGCTACGAGTGCTCCGCGCCGCCCTCCGGCCGTCTGCCGCCGGGCCCGCGCCGTCACCGAGGGGTCGCACAGAGCGAGTGCCCGTACGAATTCACTCGTAGCTCCCTACAAAGGTATCCGCATACCCGACCGGCCCGTGCGGTCACCCTCTGTGCTGTGACATTTCCCGGCCGTCCCCAATTCGGACCAGTGGTCGATCTCGCCTACACTCGGAGACGTGCCTCGTGGTGATGGACGACTCAACCACGACCTGCTCCCCGGCGAGAAGGGCCCCCAGGACGCTTGCGGCGTCTTCGGTGTCTGGGCTCCGGGTGAAGAGGTCGCCAAGCTCACCTACTTCGGACTGTATGCATTGCAGCACCGCGGACAGGAGTCCGCGGGAATCGCTGTGAGCAACGGTTCCCAGATCCTCGTCTTCAAGGACATGGGACTTGTTTCCCAGGTCTTCGACGAAACCTCTCTCGGCTCGCTCCAAGGTCATATCGCGGTCGGTCACGCCCGCTACTCGACCACCGGTGCCTCCGTCTGGGAGAACGCGCAGCCCACTTTCCGCGCGACCGCCCACGGCTCCCTGGCCCTGGGACACAACGGCAACCTGGTGAACACCGCCGAGCTCGCCGAGATGGTCGCGGACCTCCCCCGTCAGGACGGCCGTGCCACCCAGGTGGCGGCCACCAATGACACCGACCTGGTCACGGCCCTGCTGGCCGGCCAGGTGGACGAGGACGGCAAGCCCCTGACCGTCGAGGAGTCGGCCGCCAAGGTCCTCCCGCAGGTCAAGGGTGCCTTCTCGCTGGTGTTCATGGACGAGGGGACCCTCTACACCGCCCGTGACCCGCAGGGCATCCGCCCGCTGGTCCTCGGCCGCCTGGAGCGCGGCTGGGTGGTCGCGAGCGAGACCGCCGCCCTCGACATCTGCGGCGCCAGCTTCGTCCGCGAGGTCGAGCCGGGCGAGCTCATCGCGATCGACGAGAACGGCCTGCGCACCTCCCGCTTCGCGGAAGCAAAGCCCAAGGGCTGTGTCTTCGAGTACGTCTACCTGGCGCGCCCGGACACCGACATCGCCGGCCGGAACGTCTACCTCTCGCGTGTCGAGATGGGCCGCCGGCTGGCCAAGGAAGCCCCGGTCGACGCCGACCTGGTGATAGCGACGCCGGAATCCGGCACGCCCGCCGCCGTCGGCTACGCCGAGGCCAGCGGGATCCCGTACGGCTCCGGCCTGGTCAAGAACGCCTACGTGGGCCGGACCTTCATCCAGCCCTCGCAGACGATCCGCCAGCTCGGCATCCGGCTCAAGCTCAACCCCCTCAAGGAAGTCATCCGCGGCAAGCGCCTGGTGGTCGTCGACGACTCGATCGTCCGCGGCAACACCCAGCGCGCCCTGGTCAAGATGCTCCGCGAGGCCGGCGCGGCCGAGGTCCACATCCGGATCTCCTCGCCGCCGGTGAAGTGGCCGTGCTTCTTCGGCATCGACTTCGCCACCCGGGCCGAGCTGATCGCCAACGGCATGACGGTCGACGAGATCGCCACCTCCCTCGGCGCGGACTCGCTCTCGTACATCTCGATCGACTCGATGATCGAGGCCACGACCATCCAGAAGCCGAACCTCTGCCGTGCCTGCTTCGACGGCGAGTACCCGATGGAGCTCCCCGACCCGCAGCTCCTCGGCAAGCAGCTGCTGGAGACCGAGCTGGCCGGCGGCACGGACGCCGCCGACGCGCTCCGGCGCCCGTAGGGTCCGCCCGCCGGCGGGCCCTCGGGCCCGCCGGGCCGGCGCCCCGGCCCGACCTGCGCGGAGCCCTGCCCTCCGGCATGCCCAGGGCCCCGTACCCCACCGCAGTAACGACACGAAAGCTCTCTCCTGTCATGACAGAGAAGACCACCGGTGCCAGCTACGCAGCCGCGGGCGTCGACATCGAAGCGGGAGACCGCGCCGTCGAGCTGATGAAGGAGTGGGTGAAGAAGACGCAGCGCCCCGAGGTCCTCGGCGGCCTCGGCGGCTTCGCCGGCCTCTTCGACGCCTCCGCGCTCAAGCGGTACGAGCGCCCGCTGCTGGCCTCGGCCACCGACGGCGTCGGCACCAAGGTGGACATCGCCCGCCAGATGGGCGTGTACGACACCATCGGCCACGACCTCGTCGCGATGGTTATGGACGACATCGTCGTCTGCGGTGCCGAGCCGCTGTTCATGACCGACTACATCTGCGTGGGCAAGGTCCACCCCGAGCGTGTCGCGTCCATCGTCAAGGGCATCGCCGAGGGCTGCGTCCTCGCCGGCTGCGCCCTGGTGGGCGGCGAGACCGCCGAGCACCCCGGCCTGCTGGGCCCGGACGACTTCGACGTGGCGGGCGCCGGCACCGGTGTCGTCGAGTACGACCGGCTGCTGGGCGCGGATCGCATCCGTACGGGTGACGCCGTCATCGCGATGGCTTCGTCCGGCCTTCACTCGAACGGGTACTCGCTGGTCCGCCACGTGCTCTTCGACCGGGCCGGGATGGCCCTGGACCAGCACGTGGACGAGCTCGGCCGCACCCTGGGCGAGGAGCTGCTGGAGCCGACCAAGATCTACTCGCTGGACTGCATGGCCCTCACCCGGACGGCCGAGGTGCACGCCTACTCGCACATCACCGGCGGCGGCCTCGCGGCGAACCTGGCCCGGGTGATCCCGGACCACCTGCACGCCACGGTCGACCGCTCGACCTGGACCCCCGGCGCGGTCTTCGACCTGGTCGGCACCGCCGGGCGGGTGGAGCGGCTGGAGCTGGAGAAGACCCTGAACATGGGCGTCGGCATGATGGCCGTCGTGCCCGCCGAGTCGGTGGACGTGGCGCTGACCGCGCTGGCCGACCGGGGCGTCGACGCCTGGGTCGCGGGAGAGATCCTGGACCGCGGCGACCGCACCGAGGGCGCGACCCTGACCGGGGACTACGCGAGCTGAGCAGCACGGAAACCCGGTCCGGGGCTGAGCCCTGGACCGGGTTTCCGTATGTGTGCGGTGTCGTGCGGACGCCTCAGGGCGTCAAGCGCCGCGGCGCTGAGTCGACGGACCGGACTCCTCGTCCTCGTCGTCGTCATCGCTGTTGTAGAGATCCGCGTACTTGGCGTACGGGTCGTCGTCGTCCAGATCGTCATCGACTTCGACCGGCTCGCTGATCTGCAGCGGCTCTGTCGGCGATGCGCCCAGCTCATTGGCCAGACGCGAGAGGTCAGTCCCGCCGCTGTTGTACTTCAGCTGGCGGGCGACCTTTGTCTGCTTGGCCTTGGCCCGGCCGCGCCCCATGGCTCGACCCCCTCGGTGACGGGGCTCGACGGCCCCAGAGTCTGACACGCGTTCATGGTTCGGAGCGGGCTCTCCGTGGAGAGACCGTCCTAGGGGTTTAACGGTACCTGCTTCCGCGGCCATACGGTACGCCGCCCGCATGACGCGCCCCGGTGCAGAACCAGTGAGGCGCCCCGTCCTCGCTGGTCAGCTGCGATTTTAACCCGTTCTTGGCGGGCGACCCGCCGAAGTGCAGTGAGTTCCGTCTCGCCGCACCCCGGCGGGCGCACCCGGGGGTCCCGCGAGGGGCTCAGACCGAGGTCACCGGGAGGTTGATCCGGCCGTCGGCCATGCGCTGCTCGGCGATCCGGTCGGCCGCGGCGGCCGGCGGGATACCGTCCGCCTTCGCACGAGCGAAGATCTCCAGCGTGGTGTCGAAGATCTTCGTGGCCTGCACCTTGCAGCGCTCGAAGTCGAAGCCGTGCAGCTCGTCCGCGACCTGGATGACCCCGCCCGCGTTGACCACGTAGTCCGGGGCGTAGAGGATCCCGCGGTCCAGCAGGTCCTTCTCGATGCCCGGGTGGGCGAGCTGGTTGTTGGCCGCGCCGCAGACGATCGCCGCGGTCAGCGCCGGGACGGACTCGTCGTTGAGGGCGCCGCCGAGCGCGCAGGGGGCGTAGATGTCCAGGCCCTCGACGCGGATCAGGGCGTCCGTGTCGGTGACCGCGGTGACCTTGCCCGGGTGCTTGTCGAGGATCCGCTGGACGGACTCCGCGCGCACATCGGTGATGACGACCTCGGCGCCGTCCTCCAGCAGGTGCTCGACCAGGTAGTGGCCGACCTTGCCGACGCCCGCCACGCCGACCTTGCGGCCGCGCAGGGTCGGGTCGCCCCACAGGTGCTGGGCGGAGGCGCGCATGCCCTGGAAGACGCCGTAGGCGGTGAGGACGGAGGAGTCGCCGGCGCCGCCGTTCTCCGGGGAGCGGCCGGTGGCCCAGCGGGTCTCGCGGGCGACGACGTCCATGTCCGCGACGTAGGTGCCGACATCGCAGGCGGTCACGTAGCGGCCGCCGAGGGACTCGACGAACCGGCCGTAGGCTTCCAGCAGTTCCTCGGTCTTGATGACCTCGGGGTCACCGATGATGACGGCCTTGCCGCCGCCGAGGCCGAGACCGGCCATGGCGTTCTTGTACGACATGCCGCGCGAGAGGTTCAGCGCGTCCTGGACGGCCTCCGCGTCGGAGGCGTAGGCGTGGAAGCGCGTACCGCCGAGGGCGGGGCCCAGGGCGGTGGAGTGGATGGCGATGACGGCCTTGAGGCCGGTGGCGCGGTCCTGGCACAGCACGACTTGCTCGTGGCCGCCCTGCTCCGTACGGAACAGGGTGTGCAGGACGCCGTCGGTCATTTCGGTCACGGTGGTGACTCCCATGGAAGAGATGCGGCGGGAAAGCGCCCCCCTGCGGGTGGGGGAGGGCGCGCTGGGAGCAGAGTAAGACCTGCGGGCCCTCCGCAGGAGACCTGTCCGTGGATCGGAACACTCCCGGAGTACGGGCGCCCCCGCGGCCCGGCAAGAGGCCGCCCCGCGGGTGCGCGAGCCGGGCCGAAAAGGGGCAGGACCACAGGGTGACCGAATCCCCCGATCCCCTGCTGCCCTCCGCGCGCTCGGCGCCCTGCGTCCCGTACGCCTCCTACGTGCGCGTCTACGAGCCCCTGGCCGCCTTCCCGGAGCCGGAGCGCACGCACTGGGCCGACTACGCCCGGCGCGGGCAGGCCCCCACCGCCCAGGACGAACTGCGCCGCTCGCTGGCGGACTTGGTGCGGGTGCCCGTGGTGGGCGTGCCCGCCCACGAGAGCGCCGACGCCTTCACGGCCGAGGTGGACGGGGTGCTGCTGGTCTGCCCGTGGAGTACGCGGCTGCGCGGCTGGCTGGCGCTGGAGGAGCTGGTCGAGCAGTTCCCCGGCCCGGTCCTGGACGCGGCCCTGCCCCCGGCGGCGCGCCGGCGGGCGGCCGAGGAGTACGAGAGCTGGCGCGCGCGGAACCCGGAGGCGCGGCCCTGGATCCGCACGGGTGTGTGGCAGATCCCCTTGCGCTGGTTCGTCCTGGTGGACGACGGTGAGCGGGAGTACGTGCCGGGGGTGCGGCTGCGGTACCGGACGCCGATGGTCCAGGCCCGGCGGCGGCTGGCCCGGGCGCTGCGCACCCTGCGGGCCTCCGAGGGGTACGCCGTGCTCGCGGAGGGCCTGGTGGAGGTGGGGAGCTGGCTGGAGGAGTTCCATCCGAGGTCGATGGTGGAGCTGGACTACGGCGGGCTGCTGCACGCGCTGCCGGCCGGCCGGCTGGAGGCGGACCACTCGGCGGCGGACCTCGCGGCGGGACTCGCGGCGCTGCGGGCGGGGGACGAGGAGGGCGCGGCGGAGGTGTACGGAGGGCTGGCGGAGCGGTGGCGGGAGGTCCGGGAGCGGCTTTTTGCGAATTAGGCCGAAAATGAGCGGTGTGGCCTATTTCATCCCGAGGGGCCTTCCGGCGTACCGCCGCGTACGGGGTCGTTCGGCAGAAAAGGGCTGATCAGAGCCCTGATCGTGGCATTTGGGACGTAGTGCCAGGACCTACGTCCCGATACGGGCCATTGGCCCAAGCGTGACGGACCGCACTAACCACACCCTTGCGCCCTTCCCCTACCCTCGTGCCAAAATAGGACAAGGAGTCCGGGGAGGGTTCCTTCCGCCCAACTAAGGGCGGAATGCTCGGCATTGCACTCTACGGGGGGTCGCAGGACTCCTGATCGCTCTGTGACTGATCGTCACAGTGGGGTGACTGTCCGTTATGGGATGGTCCATCGGCTTCCGCCGCTGATGAACACCTCGGAGGGCAATTCCGTCGGTTTGGCCGTCGAGGCTGGACGGATGGTGTAGTTGTAGTGCCGAGGACAAGCCGTTCGTCCTATAACCGACTCGGCCCGCGTATGTCCATTTCGGGCAACGCGGGCCAAGGTGCAGAATTTAGAGGAAAGAACCGAGATGGTTCGGTTCTCCCGAGGAGGCCGCTCATGACCGCTCGCACCCCTGATGCCGAGCCGCTGCTGACCCCGGCTGAGGTCGCCACCATGTTCCGCGTGGACCCGAAGACGGTCACCCGCTGGGCCAAGGCTGGCAAGCTCACGTCCATCCGCACCCTGGGTGGACACCGCCGGTACCGCGAGGCCGAGGTTCGCGCCCTGCTGGCGGGAATTCCGCAGCAGCGCAGCGAAGCCTGAGGTCGCGTAAACACCCCGCTTTAACGGGTTTCCATCGGGTCCCCCAATCCGATGAAAGCCCATTGTGCTTCAGCGGCCCGACCTGCCCCAACAGGTCTGCGGGCCGTTCGATCGCGCTGGACTCCGCCGGGTCCAGCGCGATCTTTTTTATGCCCAGGTCAGGGCTGTCCGTCGCGGGCGGCGGGGCAGTTCAGGGGTAGGTGCCATTGCACATATTAAATCGAGCGGGTGTAGGGGTGCGATAAAAGTAGGAGTTTCAAAAACTCGTGCGGTGACACCCGTCACAGACGATCACTCTTGTCCACGCGGCACGACACGCCGTAAAGGGGAAGCCCGGCGGACGTCACGGGCATCCCGGGAACGCGTCAGGGCCCGCATCCCCTGGGGGATACGGGCCCTGATGTTGTTGCGATCCTGACGGGACTTGAACCCGCGACCTCCACCTTGACAGGGTGGCGAGCTAACCAACTGCTCCACAGGACCTTGATTCGCGGCCGCTCTGCGGCGGCTGCGAAACAGACTGTACAGCAGCTCAGGGGGTGCGGTCGAACCGATCAGGGGGCCGCCGCGTCCACCGCCTTCACGATCCGCTTGTCGGAGATCGGGTAGGCCGTACCGAGGGCGTGGGCGAAGTAGCTGACGCGCAGTTCCTCGATCATCCAGCGGATGTCGGTCACCGTCTCCGGGACGGGTCTGCCCTTCGGCAACTGCTCCAGCAGCCAGGCGTACTCGTCCTGCATCTCGTGGACCTTCTCCATGCGCGTGGTGTCCCGCTGGACGCCCGTGGGCATCTGCTGGAGCCGCCGGTCGGCCGCCACCAGGTAGCGCATCAGGTCCGGCAGCCGGCGCAGCCCCGTGAGGGTCACGAAGCCCGCCGGCATCAGGGCCGCCAGCTGCGTCCTGACGTCCTGGAGGTTCGCGACCAGCGCCAGGCTGGAGGTGGCCTTGAGTCGCCGCTCGCACGCCTGCCAGGCGGCCAGCACCTGCTGCACCTGGTTCACCGCCCGCACCGTCGTGTCCACCAGGTCCGCGCGCACGGCCTCGTAGAGCTTGCGGAAGCCCGCCTCGTCCCAGGCGGGGCCGCCGTGGTCCGCGATGAGCCGGTCGGCCGCCGCGGTGGCGCAGTCCTCGAACAGGGCCTGGACGGAGCCGTGCGGGTTCCTGGAGAGGGCCAGCTTCTGCTGGTTCGTCAGGTGGTCGGAGGCGAACTTCGCCGGGTTCACCGGGATGTTCAGCAGGATGAGCCGCCGCGTGCCCCGCCACATCGCCCGCTGCTGCTCCGCCTCGGTGTCGAAGAGCCGTACGGACACGGTGCCCGCAGCCGCGCCCTCGTCGACCAGCGCCGGGTACGCCTTCACCGGCTGGCCCGCCCGCCGGGTCTCGAAGACCTTCGTCAGGGTGCCGATCGTCCAGTCGGTCAGCCCGGTGCGCTCCACCGACTCCCCGCCCGCCCGCTCGGCGGTGGCCGCGGCGGCCTGCGACAGGGCCTGACGGGCCTTCGGCCGGAGCCGGAGCCGCAGGGCCTCCAGGTCCTTGTCCTCGGCGATCTTGCGGCGCCGCTCGTCGACGATCCGGAAAGTGATCTTCAAGTGGTCCGGGATCCGGCCCAGGTCGAAGTCCTCGGCCGTGACCGGCACCCCGACCATCCGCTGGAGCTCGCGCGCCAGCGTCACCGGCAGCGGCTCCTGGAGGGGCACCGCCGTGTCGAGGAAGCGGCCCGCGTAGTTCGGCGCGGGCACGTAGTGCCGGCGGATCGGCTTCGGCAGCGAGCGGATCAGCTCGGTGACGACCTCCTCGCGCAGGCCCGGGATCTGCCAGTCGAAGCCCTCGCCGGTGACCTGGTTCAGCACCTGGAGCGGGATGTGGACGGTCACGCCGTCCGCGTCCGCGCCCGGCTCGAACTGGTAGGTCACCCGGAATTTCAGCTGCCCCTGCCGCCAGGAGTCCGGGTAGTCGGCCTTGGTGACCCCGGCCGCCTTCTCCGTGAGCAGCATCTCCCGCTCGAAGTCGAGCAGTTCGGGCTCGTCCCGCTTCTTGTGCTTCCACCAGGAGTCGAAGTGCGCCCCCGACACCACGTGCTCGGGGATCCTCTGGTCGTAGAAGTCGAACAGGGTCTCGTCGTCCACCACGATGTCGCGGCGCCGGGCCCGGTTCTCCAGCTCCTCCACCTCGGTGAGGAGCTTGCGGTTGTCGGCGTAGAACTTGTGGTGGGTCCGCCAGTCGCCCTCGACGAGCGCGTTGCGGATGAACAGCTCGCGCGAGACCTCGGGGTCGATCCGGCCGTAGTTGATCTTCCGCTGGGCGACGATCGGCACGCCGTACAGCGTCACCTTCTCGTACGCCATCACGGCCGCCTGGTCCTTCTCCCAGTGCGGCTCGCTGTAGGTGCGCTTGATCAGGTGCTGCGCCAGCGGCTCCACCCACTCGGGCTCCACCTTGGCGTTCACCCGGGCCCACAGCCGCGAGGTCTCCACCAGCTCGGCCGACATCACGAACTTCGGCTGCTTCTTGAACAGCGAGGAACCGGGGAAGATCGCGAACTTGGCCGACCGGGCGCCCAGGTACTCGTTCTTGTCGGTGTCCTTGAGGCCGATGTGCGAGAGCAGGCCGGCCAGCAGCGAGACGTGGACCACCTGCTCCGGGGCGTCCGCCTCGTTGACGTGGATGCCCATGCTCTTGGCGACCGTACGCAGCTGCGAGTAGATGTCCTGCCACTCGCGGATCCGCAGGAAGTTCAGGTACTCCTGCTTGCACATCCGGCGGAAGGAGGAGGAGCCGCGCTCCTTCTGCTGCTCGCGGACGTAGCGCCACATGTTCAGGAAGGACAGGAAGTCGCTGGTCTCGTCCTTGAAGCGGGCATGGTGCTGGTCGGCCTGGGTCTGTTTGTCCGAGGGCCGCTCGCGCGGGTCCTGGATGGACAGGGCCGCCGCGATGACCATGACCTCGCGGACGCAGTTGTTCTTGTCGGCCTCGATGACCATGCGGGCCAGCCGTGGGTCGACGGGCAGCTGGGACAGCTGGCGGCCCATCTGCGTCAGCCGCTTCTTCGGGTCCTTCTCGGCCGGGTCCAGCGCGCCGAGCTCCTGGAGCAGCTGCACGCCGTCGCGGATGTTGCGGTGGTCCGGCGGGTCGATGAAGGGGAACTTCTCGATCTCGCCGAGGCCGGCGGCGGTCATCTGGAGGATGACGGAGGCCAGGTTCGTCCGCAGGATCTCGGCGTCCGTGAACTCCGGGCGGGCGTCGAAGTCGCCCTCGGAGTACAGCCGCACGCAGATGCCGTCGCTGGTACGGCCGCAGCGGCCCTTGCGCTGGTTGGCGCTGGCCTGCGAGATCCGCTCGATCGGCAGCCGCTGCACCTTGGTGCGGTGGCTGTAGCGCGAGATACGGGCGGTGCCCGGGTCGATCACGTACTTGATACCCGGCACGGTCAGGGAGGTCTCGGCGACGTTGGTCGCGAGCACGATCCGGCGGCCGGTGTGCTGCTGGAACACGCGGTGCTGCTCGGCGTGCGAGAGGCGGGCGTACAGCGGCAGCACCTCGGTGAAGCGGAGCTTCTTCTTCACCAGCGCGTCCGCGGTGTCGCGGATCTCGCGCTCGCCGGAGAGGAAGACCAGGATGTCGCCGGGGCCCTCGGCCTGGAGCTCGTCGACGGCGTCGCAGATCGCGGTGATCTGGTCGCGGTCGGAGTCCTCGGAGTCCTCTTCGAGGAGCGGACGGTAGCGGACCTCCACCGGGTAGGTGCGGCCGCTGACCTCGACGATCGGGGCGTCGCCGAAATGCCGGGAGAAGCGCTCGGGGTCGATGGTCGCCGAGGTGATGACGACCTTGAGGTCGGGCCGCTTGGGCAGCAGCGTCGCCAGGTAGCCGAGCAGGAAGTCGATGTTGAGCGAGCGCTCGTGGGCCTCGTCGATGATGATCGTGTCGTAGGCGCGCAGCTCGCGGTCGGTCTGGATCTCGGCGAGCAGGATGCCGTCGGTCATCAGCTTCACGAAGGTGGCGTCCTGGTCCACCTGGTCGGTGAAGCGGACCTTCCAGCCGACGGTCTGCCCGATCTCGGACCCCAGCTCCTCGGCGATGCGCTCCGCGACGGTGCGGGCGGCGATGCGGCGGGGCTGGGTGTGGCCGATCATGCCGCGGACGCCGCGGCCGAGCTCCATGCAGATCTTGGGGATCTGCGTGGTCTTGCCGGAACCGGTTTCACCGGCGACGATCACGACCTGGTGGTCGCGTATCGCCTCGGCGATCTCGTCCTTCTTCTGGCTGACGGGCAGGTTCTCGGGATACGTGACCTCGGGCATGCGCGAGGCACGGCCGGCCAGTCGCTCGGCGGCCTTGGCGGCCTCCGCGGCGATCTCGTCGAGCACGGCCTGCTTGGCCTCGGGCTTGCGGATGCGGCGGGCGCCTTCTAGGCGGCGGCCGAGGCGGTGCGCGTCGCGGAGGGGGATCTCACCGAGAAGCGTCTGCAGGGCGGCGAAGGAAGTAGACATACCTGATCGAGGATCGCACCTGTGGCCCCCGGGTGGCGAACGCATTTGTCGGGCCGACCCGTACCATTTCGGGACGAGTCCCTCGGCCACCCCAGTGAGAGGCCCCCCACCGTGCCCCGCCCCCACCAGCCCGGCCGCACCACGTGCGCCCTCCTGGCGGTGCTGCTGGCCACGCTGGCGTGGGCGTCCGGCGGTTTGCCTCCCGGGCTCGCGCCCGCGCCCGCGCCGACGGCCGGGGCGGTGGCCCCGCTCCCGTCGGCCGGTGTCGGCCCGTCGCTCCGGCCCGCGCCGGCCGCCGGCCCGGCGTCATGGCCCGCGGCGCCGGCCTCGGCGTCAGGTGGCTTGCCCGCGCCGGAGGCCCGGGGCGGCGCCCCGCTGCCGCTGGCCGCCCTGGCCGGTGGTGCTGGACGTACTTGCGGTGCTGGGTCGAGGCGGCGTAGGCGCCGGCCCAGTCGCT
>NZ_JBEYVX010000077.1:0-29380 GCF_040644195.1 Streptomyces sp. NPDC047014
CGCCTCACGGAACACCACATCCCGCAACGACCAATCCACCAAAGGCGACAGCGCACGCTCGCACGCCACCATCGACTCCGCGAACACCGGCGACGCATCCCACAGCTCCCGGCCCATACCGACCCACTGCGAACCCTGACCCGGGAACACGAACACCACACGGTCGCCCGCAGACGCCGTGCCCGACGTCACCCGGGCGCCGGAGTCACCGGCGGCCACCGTGCGCAGCCCGTCGGCGATGTCCGCCGGCGAACCGCCCAGCACCACGGACCGGTGCTCCAGGCTCGCTCGCGTCGTCACCAGGGCGTGTGCCACGTCGGTGACGGCGAGTCCGGGGTTCCGCTCCACCAGCCCGGCCAGTCGCCCGGCCTGGCCGCGCAGTGCGGCGGAGGAGCGGCCCGAGAAGACCCAGGGCACGACCGGTGCCACGAGGGCCGGGACCGTGGGAGCCCCGTCGGCAGCCGGCTCCGCCGGCTCCTCCTCGGGAGCCTGCTCCAGCACGACGTGGGCGTTGGTACCGCTGACACCGAAGGAGGACACGCCCGCACGACGCGGACGGCCCGTCTCCGGCCACGCACGGGCCTCCGTGAGGAGCTCCACCGCGCCCGAGGACCAGTCCACCTTCGGGGTGGGCTCGTCCACATTGAGGGTCTTGGGCAGAAGCCCCTCACGCAGGGCGAGTACGGACTTGATCACGCCGGCCACACCGGCGGCGGCGCCCGTGTGCCCGATGTTGGTCTTGACGGACCCGAGCCACAGGGGCCGGTCCGCCGGGCGGTCCTGGCCGTAGGTGGCCAGCAGGGCCTGCGCCTCGATCGGGTCACCGAGCGTGGTGCCCGTGCCGTGCGCCTCCACCATGTCCACATCGGCCGGGGACAGCCCGGCATTGGCCAGGGCCTGGCGGATCACCCGCTGCTGCGAGGGACCGTTCGGGGCACTCAGGCCGTTCGAGGCGCCGTCCTGGTTGATCGCACTGCCCTGGATGACCGCGAGAACCTCGTGACCGTTGCGGCGCGCGTCGGAGAGACGTTCCAGCACGATCATGCCGACGCCCTCGCCCCAGCCGATGCCGTCGGCGGCGGCCGCGAATGCCTTCGTACGCCCGTCCACGGACATACCGCCGAGCGTGTCGAACTCGGCGAAGGCGCCCGGCGTCGCCATCAGGCCGACACCGCCGGTCAGCGCCAGATCGCATTCCCCGGTACGCAGGGACTGCGCGGCGAGGTGCAGGGCGACCAGCGAGGACGAGCAGGCGGTGTCCACGCTGACGGCGGGGCCCTCCAGCCCCAGTACGTAGGAGACGCGGCCGGACATCACGCTGCCGGAGGAGCCGGTGACGGCATACCCCTGGCTGGCCGGTGAGTTCATCAGCAGTGCGCCGTACTCCACCGCCGTCCCGCCGACGAAGACGCCCGTGTCGGAGCCGCGCAGGGACAGCGGGTCGATCCCGGTCCGCTCGATGGCCTCCCAGGAGGTCTCCAGCAGCAGCCGCTGCTGCGGGTCCATCGCGGCCGCCTCACGCGGCGAGATCCCGAAGAACCCGGCGTCGAAGTCCCCCGCCTCGTGCAGGAATCCGGAGGGACGGACGCTCGCGATGTTCCAGCGGTCCCAGCCCCGGTAGGACGGGAACTCGGACATGCCCTCGCGCTGTTCGACGACCACACGCCACAGGTCTTCGGGCGAGGCGACCCCGCCCGCGTAGCGGCAGGCCATGCCGACGATCGCGAGGGGTTCGTCCGTGGTGGCCGTCCGCACCACGGCCGACGAGGAGGCGAGTTCCGTTCCGGTGCCGAGCAGTTCGGCCAGGAGATGGGCCGCCAGCTGCTGCGGGTTGGGGTAGTCGAAGACGAGGGTCGCCGGGAGCTTGAGACCCGTGGCAGCGGTCAGGAGGTTGCGCAGCTCCATCGCCGTCAGCGAGTCGAATCCGAGATCCTTGAACGGCTTCTCCGGGGTGATCTCCGTGGTGGAGGAGTGCGCCAGGATCCGGGCGACCTCGCGGCGTACGAGGTCCAGCAGGACGGAGAGCTGCTCGGTCCGGCTGAGCTCGGCCAGCTCGGCGCGCAGGGCCGAGCCGATCGAGTCGTCGGCGGAGGGGGCGGCGGAGTCCTCGCTCAGGACGCGGGCGACTTCGGGGATGTCCTCGATGAGGGGGCGTCGGCGGGCCATGGTGTAGCCCGGGGTGAAGCGTTCCCAGTCCATGTCCGTGACGGTCAGCGTGGTCTCGTCCTGCTCGATGGCCTGCCGCAGGGCCTCGATGGCCAGAGCCGGTTCCATCTGGCCGACGCCACGCCGGGCGAGCTGCTCGGCGGTGCCGTCGGTGGCCATGCCGGTGGCCTTCCAGCCGCCCCAGGAGACGGAGGTCGCGGTGAGGCCACGGGCCCGGCGCTCGCGGGCGAGGCCGTCCAGGTAGGCGTTGGCGGCGGCGTACCCGCCGTTGCCGGCGCTGCCCCAGACGGCGGCACCTGACGAGAAGAGGACGAACGCGTCCAGCTCGGTGCCGAGTTCGGCCGTCAGGGCGTCGAGGTGTCGTGCACCGAGAATCTTGGCCGCCATCTGGGCTTCCAGGTCGGCGAGTTCCAGCTCACCGACGGTGCCGTAACTGGCCACCCCGGCGGTGTGGAAGACGGCGGTGAGGGGGTGTTCGGCCGGGACCGCCCCGATGACCGTGGCGAGCGCCTGCCGGTCGGTCACATCACAGGCCACGACGGACACCTCGGTGCCCAGGCCACGAAGCTCCTCGACCAACTCGCGCACGCCGTCGGCCTCTTCGCCCCGACGGCTCAGCAGCAGAAGGTTTTCCGCGCCGTCCTTCGCGAGCCAACGCGCCAGGTGGGCACCGATCCCGCCCGTGCCACCCGTGACCAGGACCGTGCCGCGCGGATTCCACTCCCGGACCGGAACCGGGCTGCCACCCAGAGGCGCACGGACCAGACGACGGGCATACGCACCCGACGACCGCACCGCGACCTGATCCTCACCCTCACCCGCCGCAAGAACACCCGTGAAGCCGGCGGCGACCCGCTCGTCCCACACCTCGGGGACATCGACCAGACCACCCCACGTACCAGGCTGCTCCAGACCCACGATCTGGCCGAGCGCCCACAGCTGTGTCTGGGCGGGCCGGACCGCGTCGTCCGCACCCACCGCCGCGGCACCCCGCGTCAGTACCCAAAGGGGCGCCTCGATTCCGGCAGCCGCGAGGGCCTGGACCAGGGTCACGGTAGCGGGCGTACCCGCCTCGTCGTCGAAGCCGAGGAGGGAGACGACACCCGCCGCGTCGGGAACTCCGGACAGCAGTGCGGCCAGCGACTCACGGTCGGAACCGGCCGGCGCCTCCAGCATCACGACCTCGGCCCCGGCCGCCGCGAGAGCGGCCCGTACCTCCTCCACCGGCGCCCCGGCACCCGGCGTGACCAGCAGCCACGTCCCGTCCAAGCGCCCCGCCGAGGGCACGGTGACCGAGCGCCACACGGTGCGGTAGCGCCACGAGTCCAGCGTCGACCGGTCCTGGCGGCCCCTGCGCCACGCGGACAGCGCGGAGAGTACCGGCGCCCATGCGTCCGCATCCGGGCCCGCGACCAGTTCGGCGATGCCGGCGGCATCCGCGCGCTCGACCGCACCCCAGAACGCGGCGTCGACGGGGTCGGCCGCGCCGTCCGCGGTCGGTGCCACGGCGTCTTCCAGCCAGTAGCGCTGGTGCTGGAAGGCGTACGTCGGCAGGGCCACCCGGCTGCCCGTGGTGAGCAGCTGCTTCCAGTCGACCGGAGCCCCGGCCACATAAGCCTCCGCCAGCGAGGTCAGGAGGCGCTCCGCGCCACCCTCCTCACGACGCAGCGAACCCACCGTCACCAGCGGACGATCCACCGCATCGCCGGTCTGCGCCACCGCCATCGTCAGCACCGGATGCGGACTCGACTCGATGAAGAGGGAGTTACCCTTCTCCACCAACAGGCGGGTGATCGGTTCGAACTGCACCCGCTCCCGCAGGTTCCGCACCCAGTAGCGGGCGTCCAGCCCGGCGGTGTCCTTACGCTCGCCCGACACCGTCGAATAGAACGCGACGGACGAGGAAACCGGCCGAATCGCAGCCAACTCACGCAACAAGTCCTCGTTGAGGACGTCCACTTGCGCGGAGTGGGAGGCATAATCCACGGCGATACGACGTGCCCGCACGCCGTCGGCCTCGCAGGAGGCGAGCAGTTCGTCCAGTGCTTCCGGCTCGCCAGAGACAACGACAGAAGCGGGCCCGTTGACGGCGGCCACACCGATCCGGCCGTCGAAGGATGCGATGCGCTCCTCCACGTCCGCGACGGGCAGGGACACCGACACCATGCCGCCCTTACCGGACAGCTTCTCCAGCACTAGGCGGGAGCGGACGGCGGCCACGCGGGCGCCGTCCTCCAGGGACAGGCCCCCGGCGACGCACGCGGCGGCGACCTCCCCCTGCGAGTGGCCGATCACGGCGGCCGGCTCCACACCGAACGAGCGCCACACGGCCGCGAGGGAGACCATCACCGCCCACAGCACCGGCTGGACCACATCCACCCGCGCCCACAGCGGATCGTCCGCGTCACGGAACACCACGTCCCGCAGCGACCAGTCCACCAGCGGCGACAGCGCACGCTCGCACGCCACCATCGACTCCGCGAACACGGGCGACGAGTCCCACAGCTCCCGGCCCATACCGACCCACTGCGAACCCTGACCCGGGAACACGAACACCACACCACTGCCCGAGGCACTGCCACGGACCACCGACGGTGCGTTGGCGCCCTCGGCGATGGACCGCAGGCCCTGGACGAGTTCGTCGCTGGTGCTTCCCATCACCACCGCGCGCTGGTCGAACGCCGAGCGGGTCGTGATCAGCGCATGCCCGATGCCCGCCGGGCTCGTGCCGGGGGTCGCGGCCAGGTGCGCGGCCAGTTTCGCCGCCTGGTCGCGCAGGGCGGACTCGTTGCGCCCGGACACCACCCACGGCACCGGCCCGCTCAGCGCGGGACGACCCGCGTCGGCGGCCGGCTCCGCCGGCTCCTCCTCCGGGGCCTGCTCCAGGATCACGTGCGCGTTGGTACCGCTGATACCGAACGACGACACACCCGCACGACGCGGACGGCCCGTCTCCGGCCAGGCACGGTTCTCCGTGAGGAGTTCCACGGCGCCCGCGGACCAGTCCACCTCGGGCGTCGGCTCCTGGACGTGCAGGGTCTTGGGCAGAAGTCCCTCGCGCAGGGCGAGTACGGACTTGATCACGCCGGCCACACCCGCTGCCGCACCGGTGTGCCCGAAGTTGGACTTCACGGAGCCGAGCCACAGGGGCCGGTCGGCGGGGCGGTCCTGGCCGTAGGTGGCCAGCAGCGCCTGCGCCTCGATCGGGTCGCCCAGCGTGGTGCCCGTACCGTGCGCCTCCACCATGTCCACCTCTGCCGGGGACAGCCCGGCGTTCGCGAGGGCCTGGCGGATCACCCGCTGCTGCGAAGGACCGTTGGGGGCGCTCAGGCCGTTGGAGGCACCGTCCTGGTTGATCGCGCTGCCCCGGAGGACGGCCAGGACCTCATGACCGTTGCGGCGCGCGTCCGAGAGGCGTTCGACCACGATCATGCCGACGCCCTCGCCCCAGCCGGTGCCGTCGGCGTCCGAGGAGAACGCCTTGCACCGGCCGTCGCCGGCCATGCCGCCGAGATTGTCGAACTCGGCGAACGCACCCGGCGTCGCCATGATCGTCACACCGCCCGCCAACGCCATGTCGCACTCCCCGTTGCGGAGGGACTGGGCGGCGAGGTGCAGAGCGACCAGAGAGGACGAACAGGCCGTGTCCACCGTGACCGCGGGGCCTTCCAGCCCCAGCACGTACGAGACGCGGCCGGACATCACACTGCCGAGGGCGCCGGTCATGCCGTAGCCGCTGTCCGCCTCGGCCGAGTTCATGAGGACCGTGGGGTAGTCCTGCGGTCCGCCGCCGACGAAGACGCCGGTCGCGCTGTTGCGCAGCGACCAGGGGTCGATCCCGGCATGCTCGACGGCCTCCCACGAGGTCTCCAGCAGCAGCCGCTGCTGCGGGTCCATCGCGGCCGCCTCACGCGGCGAGATCCCGAAGAACCCGGCGTCGAACTCGCCCGCCTCGTGCAGGAATCCGGCACGGCCGACCGCCGGCGCTCCCCAGCGCTCCCAGCCGCGGTCGGTGGGGAACTCCGTGAGCTCGTCGCGGTTCTCGACGAGCAGCTGCCAGAGGTCGGCCGCTCCGCGCACCCCGCCGGGGTAGCGGCAGGCCATGCCCACGATGGCGAGCGGCTCGTCGTCGGCCGGGCGGCCGGCGGGCGTCACGGCGCCGGCGGCTGCCGGGCCGCCGGCCAGCTCGGTGTGGAGGTGCGTGGCGAGCTGGTTCGGGGTGGGGTAGTCGAAGACGAGGGTGGCGGGCAGCCGCAGGCCGGTGGCCCGGTTCAGGCGGTTGCGCAGGTCCATCGCCGTCAGCGAGTCGAAGCCGAGGTCCCGGAAGGGCCGGCCCGCGGTGATCTCGGCGGTGGACCCGTGGGACAGCACCTGCGCGGCTTCGGTGCGCACCAGTTCCAGCAGCAGGGTCCGCTGCTCGGGCTCGGCCATCCCGGCGAGGGTCTGCCGCAGGCCGACACTCGTCGGGTCGAGGACGTCCCCGCCCGCGGCGGTCGTCCCGTCCAGGGCCAGGCCGACTTCGGGTATGTCCTCGATGAGGGGACGCCGGCGGGCCATGGTGTAGCCCGGGGTGAAGCGCTCCCAGTCCATGTCCGTGACGGTCAGCGAGACCTCGTCCTGCTCCAGCGCCTGGCGCAGGGCCAGAGTCGCCTGCGCGGGGTCGAGCAGCCGTACACCACGGCGCAGGAGCTGTTCGGCGGTGTCGCCTTCGGCCATGGCAGTGGCCTTCCAGCCACCCCAGGAGACGGAGGTCGCGGTCAGGCCACGGCTCCGCCGCTCACGGGCCAGCCCGTCCAGGAACGCGCCCGCGGCCGCATTGGCACCGTTGCTCGCACTCCCCCAGACCGCGGCACCGGAGGAGAACAGGACGAACGCGTCCAGCTCGACACCCAGTTCACCCGTGATCTCGTCCAGGTGCCGCGCACCCAGCGTCCTGGCGGACAGGATCTCGTCGAAGTGCTCGGGAGCCGCTTCTACGAGCTCGGCGTAGCCGGATATGCCGGCGGTGTGGAAGACGGCGGTGAGGGGGTGTTCCGCCGGGACCGCCCCGATGACGGCGGCGAGCGCCTGCCGGTCGGTCACATCACACGCGACGACCGACACCTCGGCGCCCAGACCGCGAAGCTCCGCGACCAGCTCCACGACACCGTCGGCCTCTTCGCCGCGACGGCTCAGCAGCAGGAGGCGTTCCGCGCCGTCCTTCGCCAGCCAACGCGCCAGATGCGCACCGACACCACCCGTACCACCCGTGACCAGGACCGTCCCGCGCGGATTCCACGCCCTCACCACGCCCGGGTTCAGACCGAGAGGCGCACGGACCAGACGACGGGCATACGCACCCGACGACCGCACCGCGACCTGATCCTCACCCTCACCCGCCGCAAGAACACCGGTGAAGCCGGCGGCCACCCGCTCGTCCCACACCTCCGGGACATCGACCAGACCGCCCCACGTGCCCGGCTGCTCCAGACCGGCCACCTGGCCGAGCGCCCACAGCTGCGTCTGGGCGGGCCGGACCGCGTCGTCCGCACCCACCGCGGCGGCGCCCCGGGTCAGCACCCACAAGGGCGCCTGCGCAGTGCTGTCCACATGCGCCTGCAGCAGGGCCACAGTGTGCTCGGCACCGGCTTCCTCGTCCCAGCCGAGCAGGGAGACCACACCCGCCGCCTCCGGAGTCTCCGCGAGCCGTGCGGCCAGCGCCGCACGGTCCACATCGGCCCCGGCCTCCAGCACCGTAACCTCGGCCCCGGCCGCCACGAGAGCGGCCCGGACCTCCTCGACCGGCGCCCCGGCACCCGGCGTGACCAGCAACCACGTCCCCGTCAGACGACCGGACGCCGGAACACTCACCGAACGCCACACCGTCCGGTAACGCCACGAATCCAGAACCGAGCGCTCCCGACGGCCCTTGCGCCACGCCGACAGCGCCGGAACCACTGGCTCCCACGCCCCGACCGCACCGCCGTCCACCAACTCCGCCACACCAGCCGCGTCCGCGCGCTCCACCGCACCCCAGAACGCCGCGTCGACCGGGTCGACCGCGATGTCCTGGCCGGGGATCACCGCGTCGTCGATCCAGTACCGCTGGTGCTGGAAGGCGTACGTCGGCAGCGCCACCCGGCTGCCCGTGGTGAGCAGCTGCTTCCAGTCGACCGGGGCCCCGGCCACATAAGCCTCCGCCAGCGAGGTCAGGAAACGCTCCGCGCCACCCTCCTCACGACGCAGCGAACCCACCGTCACCAGCGGACGATCCACCGCGTCACCGGTCTGCGCCACCGCCATCGTCAGCACCGGATGCGGACTCGACTCGATGAAGAGGGAGTTCCCCTTCTCGGCCAGCAGGCGGACGACAGGCTCGAACCGCACCCGTTCGCGCAGGTTCCGCACCCAGTAGCCGGCATCCAGACCGGCCGTGTCCATCCGCTCGCCCGACACCGTCGAATAGAACGCGACGGGCGAGGACTGCGGCTGGATGTCGGCGAGTCCCCGCAACAGGTCATCATTGAGGGCGTCGACCTGCGCGGAGTGGGAGGCGTAATCCACCGCGATACGACGTGCCCGCACGCCTTCGGCCTCGCAGGAGGCGAGCAGCTCGTCCAGCGCCTCCGGCTCGCCCGAAACCACCACCGAGGCGGGCCCGTTCACCGCTGCCACACCGACCCGGCCGTCGAAGGATGCGATCCGCTCCTCCACGTCCGCGACCGGCAGCGACACCGACACCATGCCGCCCTTGCCGGACAGCTTCTCCAGCACCAGACGCGACCGCACCGCCACGATCCGGGCGCCGTCCTCCAGGGACAGGCCCCCGGCGACGCACGCGGCGGCGACCTCGCCCTGGGAGTGGCCGATCACCGCGGCCGGCTCCACACCGAACGAACGCCATACGGCGGCCAGTGACACCATCACCGCCCACAGCACCGGCTGGACCACGTCCACCCGGTCGAACGAAGGCGCGCCGGGCTCCTGGCGCAGTACGGCGAGCAGCGACCAGTCCACCAGGGGGGCGAGCGCGGCCTCGCACTCCGCGAGCCGGGCCCGGAAGACCGGCGAGGTCTCGACCAGCTCGGCGGCCATGCCGAGCCACTGGGAGCCCTGGCCGGGGAACACGAACACCGCACCGCCGGGGCTGGTGCGGCCCGAGACCACGCCGGTGCCCCCGCCGCCGGCCGCGACCGACCGCAGGCCCGCGAGGAGCGTGTCCGGGTCACCGCCCAGGACGACCGCCCGGTGCTCGAACGCCGAGCGGGTACCCGCCAGCGACCGGCCCACGTCCACCGGGTCGAGTCCGGGGGTCGCGGCCAGGTGCGCGGCCAGTTTCGCCGCCTGGTCGCGCAGGGCGGACTCGTTCCGCCCGGACACCACCCACGGCACCGGCCCGCTCAGCGCGGGAGGACCCGCGTCGGCGGCCGGCTCCGCCGGCTCCTCCTCCGGGGCCTGCTCCAGGACGACGTGGGCGTTGGTACCGCTGATACCGAACGACGACACGCCCGCGCGACGCGGACGGCCCGTCTCCGGCCACGGACGGGCCTCCGTGAGGAGTTCCACCGCGCCCGAGGACCAGTCGACCTCCGGGGTCGGTTCCTGGACGTGGAGGGTCTTGGGCAGGACGCCGTGCTGGAGAGCCAGCACAGCCTTGATCACGCCGGAGACACCGGCGGCGGCCTGGGTGTGGCCGATGTTCGACTTCAACGTTCCCAGCCACAGGGGCCGGTCGGCGGGGCGGTCCTGGCCGTAGGTGGCCAGGAGGGCTTCGGCTTCGATCGGGTCGCCGAGCGTGGTGCCCGTACCGTGCGCCTCGACCATGTCCACGTCGGCCGGGGAGAGACCGGCGTTCGCGAGGGCCTGGCGGATCACCCGCTGCTGCGAAGGGCCGTTGGGGGCGCTCAGGCCGTTGGAGGCACCGTCCTGGTTGACCGCCGAGCCGCGGATCACCGCGAGAATCGGGTTGCCGTCCCGGCGGGCGTCGGAGAGCCGCTGGAGTGCGAGGACGCCGGCGCCCTCGCCCCAGCCGGTGCCGTCGGCGTCGGAGGAGAACGCCTTGCAGCGGCCGTCGCCGGCGGAGCCGCCGGTCGCGGCGAACTCCGCGAAGATCGAGGGGGTGACCAGCACCAGCACGCCACCGGCCAGGGCCAGGTCGCATTCGCCGGTGCGCAGGGACTTGATGGCGAGGTGGAGGGCGACGAGGGAGGAGGAGCAGGCGGTGTCCACGGTGACGGCGGGGCCTTCCAGCCCCAGGGCGTAGGAGATCCGGCCGGAGAGCACACTGCCCGGCGCGCCGGTCAGGGCGTAACCGCCCGCGCCCTCGGCGGAGTTCATCACGAGGGCGCCGTACTCCTGGGGGGCGCCGCCGACGAAGACGCCGGTGCGGCTGCCTTTCAGGGAGGCGGGGTCGATCCCGGCCCGCTCCAGGGCCTCCCACGAGGTCTCCAGCAGCAGCCGCTGCTGGGGGTCCATGGCCTTGGCCTCGCGGGGCGAGATACGGAAGAAGTCGGGGTCGAAGTCGCCCGCGTCGTGCAGGAAGGCGCCGGTGCGGGCGGTGGGTACGTCCCAGCGCTCCCAGCCGCGGTCGGCGGGGAAGCCGGTCATGGCGTCGCGGCCTTCGGTGATCAGCTGCCAGAGGCCGTCCACGTCATGGACGCCTCCCGGGTAGCGGCAGCCGATGCCGACGATCGCGAGGGGTTCCGCGGAGGCCGTGGTGAGCCGCTGGTTCTGCCGCCGGAGGCGGTCGTTCTCCAGCAGTGAGGCCCGCAGCGCGTCGACGACCTCCGTGATGGAACTGTCCATGTTCAACTCCCACTTGAATGTTGCGTCAGCGCGCCGGGCACGGCTTTTTTCAGGCTATGGGCCCAGGGGGCGCACCCCGGCCCCAGACAAGGACCACGAGCACCCCTATTTCCTGGGGTGCTCGTGGTCCTGGGCCCCTGCGCGTCAGCCCGTCACGACAGGCCGAACTCGTCGTCGAGCAGGGAGACGAGCTCCGCCGCGCTCACCGAGTCGAGGTCGATCCCGGCGTCCTCCTCCTCGCCCTCCTCCGGGGTGCCGGCCTCCAGCGTCGACAGGAGGACCCGCAGGCGGGTCGCCAGGGCTCCCCGGTCGCCGGTGCCGGGTTCGAGGGCGCGTACGGCGCTCTCCAGGCCCTTGAGGGCGAGCAGGGCGGGGTCGGCCTCGGCGACGGTCTCCAGGTCCAGGCCCGCCAGCAGGTGCGCGGCGAGCGCCCTGGTGTTCGGGTGGTCGAAGACGAGGGTCGCGGAGAGCCGTACGCCGGTGATCGCCGTGAGCCGGTTGCGCAGGTCGACCGCCATGAGGGAGTCGAAGCCGAGGCTCTTGAACGCCTTGGTGACCGGCACCGCGTCCCCCGAGGGCAGGGCGACGACGGAGGCCACCTCGGCGCGTACGAGGCTCTCCAGGGCGGCGACGCGGTCGTCCTGGGCGAGACGCCCGAGGCGGTCGCGCAGCGCCGAGGGTCCGGCGGCGGGGGCCCCGGTGTCACGGCGGGGCCGTGGGACCAGGGTCCTGAGCGCCTCGGGCAGGGCGGCGCGGTCGGCCGAGGACAGCCCGGCGGGCTCGAAGCGGAAGGGCAGCAGTACCGGTTCTCCGGCGGCGTGTGCCGCGTCGAACAGCTCCATGCCCTCGGCCCGGCCGAGGGGGGTCATGCCGGCCCGCGCGATACGCCGAAGGTCGGCCTCTTCCAGCTGGGCGGTCATGCCGCCGCTGCTCTCCCAGGGGCCCCAGGCCAGCGCGAGCGCGGGCAGGCCGTCGGCCCGCCGCTGCCGGCACAGGGCGTCCAGGTAGGCGTTGGCGGCGGCGTACGCGGTCTGTCCGCCGCCGCCGAGGGCGCCGGCGAGGGAGGAGCAGACCGCGAAGGCACGCAGGCCGAAGGAGGCGGTGAGCTCGTGCAGGTTCACCGCGGCATCGACCTTCGGGGTCAGGACCCTGTCCACCTGGCCGGCGGTGAGCGAGCCGAGCAGGCCGTCGTCCACGACGCCGGCCGCGTGCACCACCCCTACGAGGGGTGCGCTCGCCGGGATCGTGCCGAGAACGGTGGCCAGCGCCTCCCGGTCGGCGGCGTCGCAGGCGATCACCCGTACCTGGGCCCCCTCCTCCGTCAGTTCGCGCTGGAGCTCGGCCGCTCCCGGTGCGGCCGGGCCGCTGCGGGAGGTGAGCACGAGGTGGCGGACGCCGTGGTCGCGGACGAGGTGCCGGGCCAGCAGGGCGCCGATCATGCCGGTGGCGCCGGTGATCAGGGTGGTGCCCTCGGAGGGCCACGGGGCGGCGGGGGCCGCGGTGTCCACGGTGTGCCGGACCACCGTGGGGACGAGGACGGCACCGTCGCGGACGGCGAACTGGGCCGCGTCGGTGGTGTCCACCCTGGTCAGGGCCTGTGCCTGGGCGAGGTCGGTGAGGGTGCTGCCGGGGTCGAGGTCGACGAGGAGGAGCCGGCCCGGGTGTTCGAGCTGGGCGCTGCGGGCGAGTCCCCACACCGGGCTGTGGGCGAGGTCGCGTACGCCCTCGCCGGGCCGTGCCTCGACCGCTCCCCGGGTGCACAGCACCAGGGTCGACTTGTCGAACAGCTCCTCCTCGGTCCAGGTGCGGACGAGGCCGAGGGCGGTGTGGACGGCGGTGCGGGCCGCGGCGGCGTCCGGGTCCGTGGCCGGGGAGGCGAAGGTGACCAGGACGTTGTCCGGTACGGGCGCGCCGTCGGCGAGGGCCTGCCGCAGGGCGGCGAGGTCCGGGTAGTGGCCGTCCCCGGCGGGCTCCTGCCCCACCACGGCCCAGTGCAGGGCCGGGGCGCCGGCGGGTGCGCCCGTCGGGGCGGCCGTCCAGTCCGCCCGGTAGAGGGACGAGGTGGCGGTGGTGCCCAGCTGGCTGCGGGAGACGGTACGGAGGCTGAGCCCGCCGACGGTCGCCAGGGGGCTGCCGTCGGAGGTCCACAGGCTCGCCGTCACCTCGCCGGTGCCCTCGCCCGCCGTGAGCCGGACCCGGCAGCTGCCGGAGCCCTGCCGGTGGGCGGAGACCTCACGCCAGGAGAACGGCAGGAAGGGGCCGTCGGAGTCCTGCGCGGTGGGCAGGAACGCGAGGGTGTGCAGGGCCGCGTCCAGGAGGGCGGGGTGCGCCCCGAACGCCCGGGCGTCGTCGGTCGCCTGCGGGGGCAGGGTGATCTCGGCGTAGACCTCGCCGTCCCGCCGCCAGGCGGCGGTCAGGCCCTGGAAGACGGGGCCGTAGGCGGTCCCGGAGGCGGCCAGGGCGGGGTAGAAGCCGTCCAGGCCGAGCGGCTGGGCCCCTTCGGGAGGCCATACGGAGAGCCGTTCCGCCTCCCCGGCCGCCGCCTCGGCGGTCAGGTGTCCTTCCGCGTGCCGGGTCCACGCCGCCCCGGCGGAGGGGCGGGAGTAGACGGCGACGGGCCGGTGTCCCGCCCCGGTGGCCTCGCCGACGGCGACCTGCACCGTGACGCCGCCCCGCTCGGGCAGGATCAGCGGGCTGAGCACCACGAGTTCCCCGACATGGCCGGCTTCGAGCCGCTCGCCCGCCCACAGGGCGAGTTCGAGGAAGCCGGTGCCGGGGAAGAGCGCGGAGTCCAGGATCCGGTGGTCGGCCAGCCAGGGCTGGGCGGCCAGGGACAGCTCGCCGGTGAACAGGACGTCGCCGCCGGAAGCCTGGCTGACCATGGCGCCCAGCAGGGGGTGCCCGGTGGGCTCCAGGCCGGCCGAGGACACGTCGCCGGCTCCGGTGCCGGACTCGGAGGGCCAGTAGGCCGTGCGCTGGAAGGCGTACGTCGGCAGGTCCGCGGCGCGGGCGCCGGTCCCTCCGAAGACGGCGTCCCAGTCGACGCCGACCCCGTGCACATGGGCCGCGGCCAGGGCCGTCAGGAGGGTCTGCGGCTCGGGCCGGTCGCGGCGCAGCAGTGAGGTGCGCACCCCGTCCTCGGGGAGGCCGGGGCAGTCCTCCGCCATGGTGGTGAGGGTGGCGTCCGGCCCGAGTTCCAGGAGGCCGGTGACGCCCGCGCCGGCGAGGGCGCCGATGCCGTCGGCGAAGCGGACGGTGTGCCGGGCGTGGCGCACCCAGTAGCCGGGGTCGGCGATCTCGTCGGCGCCGAGGACGGCTCCGGTGAGGTTGGAGACGACGGGGATCCGCGGCGGCGCGAAGGCCAGCCCGCCGACGATCTCGGCGAACTCCTGGAGCATCGGCTCCATGAGCGGCGAGTGGAAGGCGTGGCTGACGCTGAGCGCGCGGATCCGGCGGCCGGCACCGGCGAAGTGCGCGGTGAGCGCTGTGATGCCTTCGGCGGTGCCGGAGAGCACCACGGAGCGGGGGCCGTTGACGGCGGCGATGTCCACGGTGTCCGCCCGGTCTCCGAGGACGGCGGCGACGGCCGCGGCGGCCTCCTGCTCCTCGGCCTGCACGGCGAGCATCGCGCCGCCCGGGGGCAGCGCCTGCATGAGGCGGCCCCGGGCGGTGACGAGCCGGGCGGCGTCCGCGAGGCTCAGTACGCCCGCCACGTGGGCGGCGCTGATCTCGCCGACGGAGTGGCCGAGGAGGTAGTCGGGGACCACGCCCCAGGACTCCAGGAGCCGGTAGAGGGCGACTTCGAG
Organism: Streptomyces sp. NPDC047014; assembly: GCF_040644195.1. NCBI lineage: Bacteria > Bacillati > Actinomycetota > Actinomycetes > Kitasatosporales > Streptomycetaceae > Streptomyces > Streptomyces sp. NPDC047014. Next base: position 14,757 of record NZ_JBEYVX010000077.1, read on the forward strand.
GGCGAAGAGCGCGGGCTGGGTGACGGCCGTCCGGTCGAGTTCCTCCCGGCCGCCGTCGAACACGGTGTCGCGCAGCGGCCTGCCGAGCAGCGGGTCGACCTGCGCGCAGACCTCGTCGAAGGCGCGGGCGAACGCGGGGAAGGCCGCGTACAGCTCCTTGCCCATGCCGGGCCGCTGGGAGCCCTGGCCCGGGAACAGTACGGCGAGGGCGCCCTCCCCCGCCGTGCCGCGGAGCAGCGCCCGCGGGGTGTCGCCGGCGGCGAACGCGGCGAGCGCGGACAGGGTCTCCTCGCGGTCGGTGCTCATGACGGCCGCCCGGAATTCGAGGGCGGCGCGCCGGGTGGCCAGGGAGTGGGCGGCGTCGGTGGTGAGGGTGCCGGGCCGGTCCCGGAGCCAGGTGACCAGCCGGCCGGCCTGGGCGCGCAGGGCGTTCTCGTCGTGGGCGGACAGCAGCAGCGGGGTGGCCGGCAGGGGGGCGGCCGCCGGAGCGGTGCCGGGCTCGGTGGCCTGTTCGAGGATCACGTGGGCGTTGGTGCCGCTGACCCCGAAGGAGGAGACTCCCGCCCGGCGGGGGCGGCCGGTCTCGGGCCACGGGCGGGTCTCGGTCAGCAGTTCCACGGCGCCCGAGGTCCAGTCGACGTTCGTGCTCGGCTCGTCGATGTGGAGGGTCCGGGGCAGTACGCCGTGGCGCAGCGCCTGCACCGTCTTGATGATGCCGCCGATGCCGGAAGCGGCCTGGCTGTGGCCGATGTTGGACTTGAGCGAGCCGAGCAGCAGGGGCTGGTCGCCGGTGCGCTCCCGCCCGTAGGTGGCGAGGATCGCCTGGGCCTCGATCGGGTCGCCGAGGGTGGTGCCGGTGCCGTGCGCCTCGACCGCGTCGATGTCGGCGGCGGTGAGTCCGGCCCGCTCCAGGGCGTGCCGGATGACCCGCTGCTGGGAGGGGCCGTTGGGGGCGGTCAGGCCGTTGGAGGCGCCGTCCTGGTTGACGGCGGAGCCGCGGAGCACCGCGAGGACCGGGTGCCCGTTGCGGCGGGCGTCGGAGAGCCGTTCGACGAGCACCATGCCGACGCCCTCGGCCCAGCCGGTGCCGTCGGCCGCGTCGGCGAACGCCTTGCAGCGGCCGTCGGGCGACAGCCCGCCCTGCTTGGCGAAGTCGTCGAAGAGGAACGGGCTGGTCATCACGGCGACGCCGCCGGCCAGGGCGAGGTCGCAGTCGCCGTCGCGCAGCGACTGGGCGGCGGTGTGCAGGGCGACCAGGGAGGAGGAGCAGGCGGTGTCGACGGTGATCGCGGGTCCCTCCAGGCCCAGGACGTAGGACACCCGGCCGGAGACCACGCTGGTGGCCGTGCCGGTCACGCCGTATCCGGCGAGTGCCTCGGAGCCGCGGCGGAAGAGGCTGGTGTAGCCGGACGAGGCGGCGCCCACGAAGACGCCGGTACGGCTGCCGCGCAGGGTGTCGGGGGCGATCCCGGCCCGCTCCAGCGCCTCCCAGGACGTCTCCAGCAGCAGCCGCTGCTGCGGGTCCATGGTCAGTGCCTCGCGCGGGGAGATCCCGAAGAGGGCCGCGTCGAACTCCGCGACGCGTTCCAGGAATCCGCCCTGCTGCGGTACGGAGCCGTCGGCGGGCGCCTCGGTGGTCCAGCCGCGGTCGGCGGGGAAGCCGGAGATGGCGTCGCGCTCGGCGTGGACGAACTCCCACAGCCCGTCGGGGGAGTCGATCCCTCCGGGGTAGCGGCAGGCCATGCCGACGATCACGAGGGGTTCGTCGGCATCGCGGGCCGCGGCCGGGGTGCGGGCGGGGGCCGCCGGGGCCGTCGCGGCCGCGGGCTCGTCCAGGTCGCCGAGGAGTTCACCGGCGATGTAGCCGGCGAGTTCGGCGGGGGTCGGGTGGTCGAAGACCACGGTGACGGGGAGCCGGAAGCCGACGACGTTGGTCAGCCGGTTGCGGAACTCGACGGCGGTCAGCGAGTCGAAGCCGAGCTCGCGGAACTGCGTGGCCGAGCCGACCGTGTCCGGGTCGGCGTGTCCGAGGACGGTCGCCACATGGGAACGGACCAGCTGGAGGAGGGTCCTGGTGCGCTCGGTGCCGGTGAGGGGGACCAGCCGCTCGCGCAGCGATCCGCCCTCGGTGTCCGCGGCGCGGCGGCCGGCCCGGCGGGCCGGGGCCGGCACCAGGGGCCGCATGATGGGCACCACCCGGCCGGAGGTCCCGGCGAGGGCCGCCGGGTTCAGCTTGATGGGCGCCAGCTGGGCGCGGTCGGTGCGGCAGGCGATGTCGAAGACCGCCAGGCCCTCCTCGGAGGTCATCGGAACGACGCCGCCGCGGCTCATCCGTTCGAGGTCGCGCTCGTCGAGGTGGCCGGACATCTCGCTGCGCTGCTGCCAGAAGCCCCAGGCGAGGGAGAGTCCGGGAAGGCCCTGGGCCCGCCGGTGGGCGGCCAGCCCGTCGAGGATCACGTTGGCGGCCGCGTAGTTGCCCTGTCCGGGGGCTCCCATGGTGCCCGCCATCGAGGAGAACAGGACGAAGGCGCTGAGGCCGAGGTCCCGGGTCAGCTCGTGGAGGTTGAGCGCTCCGGTCACCTTGGGCCGCAGTACGGCCGCGGTCCGCTCGGCGGTCAGCGATTCGACGAGGCCGTCGTCCAGGGCCGCGGCGGTGTGCAGGACGGCGGCCAGCGGGCGGTCCGCCGGGATGGCGGCGAGCAGGGCCGCGAGGGCGTCGCGGTCGGCGACGTCGCAGGCGGCGACGGTCACCCGGGCGCCCGCGGCGGTCAGCTCCTCGGCGAGTTCCCGGGCGCCCGGGGCGTCCGGGCCGCGCCGGCTGGTCAGCAGCAGGCTGGTCACGCCGTGCTCGGCGACCAGGTGGCGGGCGAGCAGCCCGCCGAGCGTGCCGGTGCCGCCGGTGACGAGGACGGTTCCCGCGGTGGGCCAGGGCGCGCCGGGGACGGTGAGGACGGCCTTGCCGACGAGGGACGCCTGGCTCAGGGCGCGGAACGCGGCGCGGGTGTCGCGGATGTCCCAGAGGTTGATCCTCGGGGGCAGCAGGGTGCCGCTCTCGAAGAGGCCGGCCAGGACCTCCAGCATCTCGTGGATGCGGTCGAGCCCGGCCTCCGGGAGGTCGTACGCCTGGTAGACGACGCCGGGGTGGGCCTCCGCGACCTGTGCGGGGTCGCGCTTGTCGGTCTTGCCCATTTCGAGGAAGCGGCCGCCGCGCGGCAGCAGCCGCAGGCCCGCGTCGACGAACTCGCCCGCCAGGCAGTCCAGGACCACGTCCATGCCGCGCCCGCCGGTGGACTCCATGAACCACTGCTCGAAGTCGAGGGTGCGGGAGTTGGCGAGGTGGGCGGTGTCCAGGCCCTGGTCGCGCAGGGTCTGCCACTTGCCGGGGCTGGCCGTCGCGTACACCTCGGCGCCGAGGTGCCGGGCCAGCTGGATCGCGGCGCTGCCGACGCCGCCCGCGGCGGCGTGGACGAGGACGGACTGTCCCGCCCGGAGTCCGCCGAGGTCGACGAGCCCGTAGTAGGCCGTCATGTACGTGACGGAGACGGAGGCGGCCTCCTCGAAGGACCAGCCCTCGGGTATCCGGTACACGGTGCGCTCGTCGGCGACGGTCACCGGCCCGAACACCTCGGTGGACAGGCCGAACACCCGGTCCCCGACCCGGTGGTGGGTGACGTCGGCGCCCGTCGCGGTGATCACGCCGGCCACCTCGCCGCCCAGCCCGGTCAGACCCGGGACCAGGTCGAGGGCCACCACCACGTCCTTGAAGTTGATGCCGGCGGCGCGGACCTCGATCCGTACCTCCCGGGGCCCGAGCGGTTCGAGGGCCTGCGGGTACGGGACCGCCTCCAGGCCCTCGATGGTGCCCGGCCTGGTGTTCTCGATGCGCCACGCCGGTACGCCGGACGGGAGCACGATGCTCGTGCCCGCGTCCCAGCGGGCCAGGCCGGGGGTGCGGACCGCGCCGTCGCGGAGCGCGAGCTGCTCCTCGCCGGTGGCGAGGGCCGCGCCGATCCGGGCGCGGGATGCCTCGGCCGTGTCGAGGTCGAGGATGCCGAAGCGGCCGGGGTGCTCGTTCTGCGCCGAGCGGACCAGCCCCCAGACACCGGCGGCGGCGAGGTCGTCCACGCCCTCGCCGGCCGTGGTGGCCACGGCCCCGCCGGTCACCACGACGAGCCGGGTGCCGTCGAGGCGTTCGTCGGCGATCCAGGTCTGGAGCAGGCCGAGGGCTTCGGTGACGGGTCCGCCGACACCCTCGTGGGTGCCGTCGCCGCGGACCGGCCACAGTACGGTGTCCGTGGCCGTGGCCTCCCCGGCGAGGTGTGCCACGACCTCCTCGATCCCGGCCAGGACGGGGGTGCCGGGCAGCGCGCCGGCGATGTCCAGGGGGTCCTCGCCGAGGACGGCGCAGCGGGGCGCCGGCTCCTCCGCGGGGAGGTTCCTCCAGTCGAGCTGGTACAGCACGTCGGTACGGACGGAACGCAGCGCGGCCTCGGTCATCCTGCGGACGACGAGGGAGTCGACGGAGGCGACGGGCTCCCCGGTCCCGTCCGCGAGGAGCAGGGTGAACCGGTCCCCGCCGCGCCGGGACAGGCGTACGCGCAGACGGGCGCAGCCGGTCGCGTGGAGCTGGACGCCGCTCCAGGAGAACGGCATGCCCACTCCCCCGCCGTCGTCGCCGTCCCAGGTGAACATGGCGTGCAGCGCGGCGTCGAAGAGGGCGGGGTGCAGTCCGAAGCGTTCCGCCTGGCCGCTCCGGTCGGCCGGAAGGGCGACCTCGGCGTAGATCTCGCCGTCCAGGTGCCAGACCTGCCGCAGGCCCCGGAACTCGGGCCCGTACTGGTAGCCGGCCTCGGCCATGCGCTCGTACATGCCGGTGATGTCGACGGCGGTGGCGCCCGCCGGCGGCCAGGCGCCGGCCAGGGCGTCGGCTCCGGCCGGGATCCCGCTCTCGGGGGCGAGCAGGCCGGAGGCGTGGCGGGTCCAGACGACGTCGGCGAGGGCGTCCTCGGGGCGGGAGTACACGCTGAGGACGCGGGCCCCGCTCTCGTCGGCGGCCTCCACATGGGCCTGCACCACGACGGCGCCCGTGCCGGGCACCACGAGCGGGGTGTGCAGGGTCAGTTCCTCGACGCGGCCGCAGCCGACCTGGTCGCCGGCGAGGACGGCGAGTTCCACGAATCCGGTACCGGGGAAGATCACCCGGCCGGACACGCCGTGTGCGGCCAACCAGGGCTGCGCGTGCAGCGACAGCCGTCCGGTCAGCAGGGCCCCGTCGCCGTCCGCCATCCGTACGAGGGCCCCGAGCAGCGGGTGCTTCACCGGTGCGAGGCCCACGGAACCGACGTCGCCGGCGCGGTCGCCGGCCTCGGCCCAGTAGCGGGTGCGCTGGAACGCGTAGGTGGGCAGTTCCACGACGCCGGCGCCGGTCCCGGCGAACACGGCGGCCCAGTCCACCCGGACGCCGCCGAGGTGCGCGGCGGTCAGCGAGGTGAGCATCCGGCCGAGGCCGCCCTGGTCGCGGCGCAGGGACTCCACCACCGCACCGGCCGTGCCGACGGCGTCGATGGTCTGCTCGACGCCGAGGGCCAGCACCGGGTGGGCGCTGGACTCGATGAAGGAGCGGTGCCCCTCGGCGAGCAGGGTGCGGACGACGGGCTCCAGGAGGACCGGCTCGCGGGTGTTCCGGTACCAGTAGTGCGCGTCCATCGACGCGGTGTCCAGCAGGGCGCCGGTCACCGTCGAGTAGAGGGGGACCTCCCCGGCGCGCGGGCGCACCGGGGCGAGGAGTTCGAGCAGGCGGTCACGGAGCGGGTCGACGAGCGCGCAGTGCGTCGGCACGGTGGCCGGGACGATCCGGGCCCGGACCCGCTCGGCCGCGCAGGTGGCGACGAACTCGTTCAGGGCCTCGTCGTCACCGGCGACGGCCACCATGCGGGGGCCGTTGACGCCGGAGACGGACAGCCTGCCGTCCCAGCGGGCCAGCCGGGCGGTGACCTCGTCGACGGAGAGGGCGACGGAGGCCACCGCGCCCTTGCCGACCAGGGTCTCGGCCAGGAGCCGGCTGCGCAGGCTGATCACCCGGGCGGCGTCCTGGAGGGTCAGCGCGCCGGCGACGTGCGCGGCGGCGACCTCGCCCTGGGAGCTGCCCACCACGGCGTCGGGTTCGACACCGTAGGAGCGCCACAGTGCCGCGAGGGACACCATGACGGTGAACAGGACGGGCTGGATGACCTCGATGCGGTCCATGGAGGCCGAGCCGGGCTCGTCGCGCAGGACGTCGAGGACCTTCCAGTCCACGAACTCCTCGATCGCGGCGGCGCACTCGGCGGCCTTCGCGGCAAACACCGGTGAGGTGTCGAGCAGTTCGCGGCCCATGCCGATCCACTGCGAGCCCTGCCCGGGGAAGACGAACACGGTCTTGCCCTCGGCCGGGGTGCCGCGCAGGATCTCCTCCGCGGCCCGGTCGTCGGCGAGCGCGTCCAGGGCCGCGAGCAGGCCGTCCCGGTCGGCGGCGAGGACCGCGGCCCGGTGCTCCAGGCCGGTGCGGGTGGTCGCCAGCGAGAGGGCCACGTCGGCCTCGGAGGGCCCGGGGTGGGCCAGCAGGTGGGTGTGGAGGGTACGGGCCTGCTCGCGCAGGGCGCTCTCGCCGCGGGCGGAGAGCACCCAGGGCAGCAGGGGCAGCCCGGCCGCGGGGGCCGGGTCCCCGGCGGGGGCCTCGGGGGCCGCCTCGGCCTCGGGGGCATCGGCCCCGGCCGCGGGCGCGGGCGCCTCTTCGAGGATGACGTGCGCGTTGGTGCCGCTGATACCGAAGGCGGAGACGGCGGCGCGGCGCGGCGCGTCGGAACCGGGCCAGGCGCGGGCCTCGGTCAGGAGCTCGACGGCGCCGGCGGACCAGTCGACGTTCGGTGTGGGCTCGTCGACGTGCAGGGTCCTGGGCATCACGCCGTGCCGCAGCGCCTGCACCATCTTGATCACACCGCCGACGCCGGCGGCGGCACCGCTGTGCCCGATGTTCGACTTGAGCGAGCCGAGCCGGAGCGGCCGGCCGGCGGGCCTGGCCTGGCCGTAGGTGGCCAGGAGCGCGTCCGCCTCGATGGGGTCGCCGAGGCTGGTGCCGGTGCCGTGCGCCTCGACCACGTCGACCTCGGCGGGCGACACGCCCGCGTCCGCCAGCGCCTGGCGGATGACCCGCTGCTGGGAGGGGCCGTTGGGGGCGGTCAGGCCGTTGGAGGCGCCGTCCTGGTTGACGGCGGAGCCGCGGAGCACCGCGAGGACCGGGTGGCCCTTGCGCAGGGCGTCGGAGAGCCGCTCCACGGCCAGGACGCCGACGCCCTCGCTCCAGCCCGCGCCGTCGGCGGCGGCCGAGAACGCCTTGGACCGGCCGTCGGGGGCCAGTGCGCGCTGCTGGGACAGGGCGACGTGGACCACCTCGGTCGACAGCGTCGTCGCCCCGCCGGCCAGCGCGAGGTCGCACTCGCCGTCGCGCAGGGCCCGCGCGGCCAGGTGCAGGGCGACCAGCGAGGAGGAGCAGGCGGTGTCCACGGTGACGGCCGGGCCCTCCAGGCCCAGGACGTAGGAGATACGGCCGGACAGCACGCTGTTGGAGGTGCCGGTGGAGCCGTAGGTGTCCAGTCCGTCCGGGGAGGCGGCCAGCAGGGTCCCGTAGTCCTGCTGGTTGAGCCCGGCGAAGACGCCCGTACGGCTGCCGCGCAGCGCGTGGATGTCCAGGCCGGCCCGCTCCAGGGCTTCCCAGGAGGTCTCCAGCAGCAGGCGCTGCTGGGGGTCCATGGCCTGGGCCTCGCGCGGGGAGATCCCGAAGAAGGCGGCGTCGAAGCCCGCGATGTCCTGGACGAAACCGCCCTCGCGGACGTGGCAGGTGCCGGGGTGGTCGGGGTCGGGGTGGTAGAGGCCGTCCAGGTCCCAGCCGCGGTCGGTGGGGAACGGGCCGATCGCGTCGGTCCCTTCGGCCACCAGCCGCCACAGGTCGTCGGGGGAACTGACCCCGCCGGGGTAGCGGCAGGCCATTCCGACGATCGCGATGGGCTCGCTGCCCCGCGCCTCCACGTCGGCCAGCCGCTGCCGGGTGCGGTGCAATTCCGAGCTGACCCTCTTGAGGTAGTCCCGGAGCTGCTGCTCGTTGTTCATCCGGCTCAGTCCTTTCCGAATTCCGCGTTGATGAAGTCGAAGAGCTCTTCATCCGTCGCGGAATCGAGCTTGCTGCTGATGTCGCCCTCGGACGGGGCGTTCTCGCGGTCGTTCCAGGCGGCGGCCAGGCCGCGCAGCCTGGCGGCCACCTGTTCGCGGGTGGCGTCGTCCGGGGGTGAGGCCGCCAGCGCGGCCTCCAGGTGGTCGAGCTGGGTCAGTACCGGCAGCGGGGCCCCGGCGACCGACCGCAGGATCCTGCTCTGCAGGTGCTCGGCGAGCGCGTGGGCGGTCGGGTAGTCGAAGACCAGTGCGGCCGAGAGCTGGACGCCGGTGGCCTTGATGAGTCCGTTGCGCAGTTCCACCGCCGTCAGGGAGTCGAATCCGAGCTCCCGGAAGGGCCGCCGCGGGTCGAGCGGTACGTCGGAGCCGTAGTCGAGGACGGTCGCGACCTGCCGCTGGATCAGCTCCAGCAGCAGGCTCTGCCGCCCGCTCCCGGACTGGGCGGCCAGCTGCTGGGCGAGGGTCTGCGCGGGCGCCGCGGCAGCGCCCGCGGAGGCCCGGCGCAGCGGGGCCCGGACCAGAACGCGGAACGGCGCCGGGAGGGACCCGTCGCCCGCCTTCTTCCGCAGGACGGCCAGGTCCAGGCGCATCGGCACCAGGGTGGTCGCCCCGGAGGCCCAGGCCCGGTCGAACAGGGCGAGTCCCTGCTCGGGGGTGAAGGCCAGGACACCCGCCTGCGCCATGCGGCGCCGGTCGCCGTCGGACAGGCCGGCCGCCATGCCGGAGGTGGTCTCCCACAGGCCCCACGCCAGCGAGGTGGCGGGCAGGCCGGCCTCCCGGCGGCGGTGGGCGAGCGCGTCCAGGAACGCGTTGGCCGCCGCGTAGTTGGCCTGGCCGGCGCCGCCGAAGGTGCCGACGCCGGAGGAGAAGAGCACGAAGCGGGACAGGCCCAGGTCCGCGGTCAGCTCGTGCAGGTTGAGCGCCGCGTCGGCCTTGGGCCGCATGACGGTGTCCACCCGCTCGGGCGTCAGGGTGGTCAGCACTCCGTCGTCGACGACGCCCGCGATGTGCACGACCGCGGTCACGGGGTGCTCCGCCGGGACCTCCGCGAGGACGGCGGCCAGGGCCGCGCGGTCCGCCGTGTCGCAGGCCACGAAGGTGGCCTCGGCGCCCGCCTCGGCGAGGGAGGCGGCCAGTGCGGCGGCGCGCGGGTCCCGCGGCCCCTTCCTGCTGAGCAGCAGGAGCCGGCGTACCCCGTGTCCGGTGGCCAGGTGCCGCACGATCTCGGTGCCGATGCCGCCGGTCGCGCCGGTGACGAGCACGGTGCCGTGGCCGCCCTCGGGTGCGGCGGGGGTCTGCGGCCGCTCGTCGGTGACCGGGGCCAGCCGGGGCACGAGGACCTCGCCGCCGCGGAGCGCGAGCTGCGCCTCGGAGCCGGCCGTCGCGTGCGCCACGGCCGTGGCCAGGAGGTCGGCCTCCTCGTCCCGGTCGCCCAGGTCGACGAGTACGAACCGCTCCGGGTGCTCGGCCTGGGCCGAGAGCAGCAGGCCGCGGGCCGCCGCCTGGGCCGGGTCCACCGGGGTGCCGTCGCCGGTGGCGACGGCGTTCCTGGTGACGAACACCGTGCCGGCGCCGGTCAGCCGGGCGTCCGCCAGGACGTCCAGGGCCAGGGCCAGCGTGCGGTGCGTGGTGTGCCGTACGGACTCCAGCAGCTCGCCCGGCGCGGTCTCGACGGTGAGGACGACCAGGTCAGGGGCGGTGTCCCGGCTCGCGGCCTCCCCGAGCGCGGCGAGGTCCGGGTAGGTCCTGACCTCCGCCCCCCGGGTGTGGGCGAGGGCCTTGGCCAGGGCGTGCGGGTCGTCGCCCACGACCGCCCAGACGGGGGTGGCCTGGCCGGTGTCCGCCTGCGGGGCGGGTGTCCACGTCAGCCGGTGGAGCGCGTCCGTGCCCGTGGCTCCCGACGGGGCCGCCGGCGCGGCGCTGCCCTCCCGGACGGTGATCCGGTCGGCCGTGAGAACGGGTTCGCCCTCGGGGTCGGTGAGCCGGACGGTGACCGCGTCGGCGCCCGTCCGGGTCAGCCGGGCGCGCAGAGCGGTGGCGCCGGTGGCGTACCGGGACACGCCGTCGAAGTGGACGGGCTCCCCGGCCAGTTCGGTGACGAGTCCGGTCAGCGCGGCCAGCAGCGCCGGGTGCAGGCCGAAGCGGTCGGCCTCGGCGGCCTCCTCCTCGGTCAGCACCAGTTCGGCGAACAGCTCGTCCGTACGGCGCCACACGCCCTCCCGGGCGGCATCCGGCTCGGCGTCGGCCGGCGGCCAGACCTCCGGGTCGGATCCGGTCCGGGCCGGTGCGCCGCCGAGTACGCCGGTGGCGACGCGGTCCCACGGAGCCTCGGTGCCGTCGGCGGGCCCGGTGTGCAGGGTGAAGGCACGGCTGCCGTCCTCGTCGGGCCCGGCCACCGCGAGTTGCAGGGGCGCGCCGGGCCGGGTGAGGGCGGTGCTCAGGTCGAGACCGGCGATCCGGTCGCCGCCGAGCCGGTCGGCCGCCCACAGCACCAGGTCCAGGACCTCCCCGGCGGGCAGGACCCGCTCGGCGGCGTCCCGGGGCAGGGCTCCGCTGTAGAGGAACCCGCCCGTCTGGGGCAGCGGGGCGGCCGCGGTGAGCAGCGGGTGCCCGGTGCCGGCCAGTCCGGCGCCGGCCAGCGCGTCGGCTCCGCCGGCCGGGGTGTCCAGCCAGTAGCGGCGGCGCTGGAAGGCGTAGGTGGGCAGTTCCACCCTGCGGGCGCCCGTGCCCTCGAAGAAGGCGGCCCAGTCCACGCGGCCGGTGCGCACGTGCGTCCGGCCGAGCGCCATGAGCAGGGTCCTCACCTGGTCCCGCTCCCTGCGCTGGGTGGCGATGCCGGTGGCCGCGGTGGCCGCCGACTCCTGGGCCATGGAGGTGAGCACGCCGTCGGGGCCCAGTTCCAGGAAGGTGGTCACGCCCTCGTCGAGGAGGGTGCGCACCCCGTCCGCGAAGCGGACCGCGTGCCGGACCTGGCGCACCCAGTAGGCGGGGTCGCGCAGTTCCCCGGCGGTGGCGGTGCGACCGGTGAGGTTGGAGACGACGGGCAGGACGGGCTCCCCGAAGGTCACCTGGGCCAGTTCCCGCTCGTACGCGGCGAGCATCGGCTCCATCAGCGGCGAGTGGAAGGCGTGGCTCACGGTGAGCCGCTTGGTGCGCAGCCCCGCCGCGCCGAGGCGGGTGTCCGCGTCGGTGACGGCGGCCTCGGTGCCGGAGAGCACCACGGAGGCGGGGCCGTTGACGGCGGCGACGGCCAGTTCCGTCGTGGTGTCCAGGAGTTCGGACACCTGCGCCTCGGTGGCGGCGACGGACAGCATCGCCCCTCCCGCGGGCAGTTCCTGCATCAGCCGGGCGCGGGCGGTGACCACCCGGGCCGCGTCGGCGGTCGACCACACGCCGGCGGCGTGCGCGGCGACGAGCTCGCCGACGGAGTGGCCGAGCAGCGCGTCGGGCCGGACGCCCCAGTGCGTGAGCAGCCGGTACAGGGCCGTCTCCACCGCGAACAGGGCCGTCTGGGTGTAGAGGGTCTGGTCGAGCAGCGCGGCCTCGGGCGAGCCGGGTTCGGCGAACACGACCGTGCGCAGCGGGCGGGGCAGGTGGCGATCCAGCTCCGCGCACACCTCGTCGAAGGCTTCGGCGAAGTGCGGGAAGGCCCCGTACAGCTCACGGCCCATGCCGGCGCGCTGGGATCCCTGTCCGGTGAACAGGAAGGCGAGCCCGCCGTCGGCGCGTTCCTCGGCGGCCTTCCCGGCGGGCAGGCCGGCGAGGGCGCCGCGCAGTTCCTCCGGGCCGGCGGCCACGAGGACCGCCGTGTGGTCCAGGACCGTACGGGTCGTGGCCAGCGAGTAGGCGAGGTCGGTGACGGCGGCCGGGTCCTGGCCGAGGTGGCCGGCCAGGCGGGTGGCCTGGCCGGCGAGGGCCTCGCGGGTCCGGGCGGAGACGAGGACGGGAACGGGCCGGCCCGGGTTCCCGGGCCGCGGCCCGCCGGCGGCCACGGCGGCGCCGTCGTCCGGTACCTGCTCCAGGATCACGTGGGCGTTGGTGCCGCTGATCCCGAAGGCGGAGACACCCGCCCGGCGCGGCTCGCCGGTCTCGGGCCAGTCCCGGGCCTCGGCGAGCAGTTCCACCGCTCCGGCCGTCCAGTCCACGTGCGGGCTGGGGGCGTCCACGTGCAGGCTGCGCGGGAGTACTCCGTGCCGCATCGCCTCGACCATCTTGATGATCCCGGCCACACCGGCGGCGGCCTGGCTGTGCCCGATGTTGGACTTCACCGAGCCGAGGTACAGCGGCCGGCCGGCGGGCCGGTCCTGGCCGTAGGTGGCCAGCAGGGCCTGGGCCTCGATGGGGTCGCCGAGGGTGGTGCCGGTGCCGTGCGCCTCGATCGCGTCGACCGCCGAGGAGGGCAGGTCGGCGTTGACCAGCGCCTGGCGGATGACCCGCTGCTGGGCGGGGCCGTTGGGTGCGGTGAGGCCGTTGGAGGCGCCGTCCTGGTTGACCGCGGAGCCGCGGATCACCGCCAGGACGGGGTGGCCGTTGCGGCGGGCGTCGGAGAGCCGCTCCACGAGGAGCACGCCCGCGCCCTCGCCGAGGGAGAACCCGTCGGCGGCGGCGGCGAAGGGCTTGCAGCGGCCGTCGGCGGCCAGTCCGCGCTGCCGGCTGAACGCGACGAAGGAGGTCGGGTCGGGCATCACGGTGGCGCCGCCCGCCATCGCCAGGTCGCACTCGCCGTCGCGCAGCGCCTGGGCGGCCAGGTGCAGGGCGACCAAGGAGGAGGAGCAGGCGGTGTCGACGGTGAGCGCGGGGCCCTCGAAGCCGAGGGAGTAGGAGATCCGGCCCGAGGCGACATTGGCCGAGGCACTGACGAGGAAGCCCTCCAGGCCGTCGGTGGAGCCGCGCAGCCGGGTGCCGTACGCCTGGTCGGTGAGCCCCATGTACACGCCCGTCCGGCTGCCCCGCAGCGACCTGGGGTCGATGCCGGCGCGTTCGAGGGCCTCCCAGGAGGACTCCAGGAGGAGCCGGTGCTGCGGGTCCATCGCCTGGGCCTCGCGCGGCGAGATGCCGAAGAAGCCGGGGTCGAAGTCGCCCGCGCCGGACAGGAATCCGCCGTGGTCGACGTAGCTGGCGCCGGGCCGGTCGGGGTCGGCGTCCATGAGCCGGTCCAGGGGCCAGCCGCGGTCGGTGGGGAAGGGGGTGATCAGGTCGGCCTCGTCCCGGACCGCCCGCCACAGGTCCTCGGCGGAGGCGATCCCGCCGGGGTAGCGGCAGGCCATCGCGACGATGGCGATCGGGTCGTCCTGGTCGACCCGTACGACGGTGGTCGGCGAGGTGCCCGGGGCGGTGGTGGTGCCGCCCATCCGCTGGGCCAGGAAGCCGGCCAGTTCGACGGCGTTGGGGTGGTCGAAGACCAGGGTGGCGGGCAGTTTCAGCCCGGTGACGGTACTCAGCCGGTTGCGCAGCTCGACGGCGGTCAGCGAGTCGAAGCCGAGCTCCTTGAGGGCGCGGGCCGGGTCGACGGCCTGCGCGTCCTCGTGGCCGAGGACGGCGGCGGCGTGCTCGCGCACCACGTCGCGCAGGGCCGCGGCGCGCTGGGGGCCGGTGAGACCGGCCAGCCGCCGGGCGAGCGGGGTGCCCGCCTCGTCCGGGGCGCCTTCCTCGGCGGCCGGTTCGGGCCGGGCCTCGGGCAGCTCGTCCAGCAGACGGCTGCGGCGTTCGAAGGTGAACTGCGGGACGAACCGCGCCCAGTCCACGTCCACCAGCAGTACGGAGGACTCGCCCTCGGCGAGGACCTCGGCGAGGGCGGAGACCGCCAGGTCCGGGTCGATGAGCGGCAGTCCCTTGCGGGAGAGCGTCTCGAACACCGGGTCGTCGGCCATGCCGCCGCCCGCCCAGGGGGCCCAGGCGATGGACACGGTGGGCACCCCGGCGGCGCGGCGCGCCTCGGCGCGGGCGTCGAGGACCCCGTTCGCCGCGGCGTAGACGCCGTGGTCGCCGGCGCCCCAGGAGGCGCTGATGGAGGAGAAGTAGACGACCGCGTCGAGCTGACCGGGGTCCAGGGCCGCTTCCAGGTGGGCGATGCCGGTGACCTTGGCGGCGAACGCCTCCGCGAGGTCCCCGGTCCCGGCGTCGGCCAGCGGTCCGAGACCGCCGGCGCCGGCCGCGTGCACCACGGCGCCGATACGGTCGCCCTCGCGCTGGGCCTCGGCGACCAGCGCGGCCACCTGGGCGGGGTCGCCGAGGTCGCAAGGGACCAGGGTGACCCGGGCACCGGCCGCGGTCAGTTCGGCGGCCAGGTCGTCCGCGCCGGGCGCGAGGGCGCCGCCGCGGCTGGTGAGGACGATGTGCTCGGCGCCCTCGCGGGCCAGCCAGCGGGCGACCCGGGCGCCGAGGGCGCCGGTGCCGCCGGTCACCAGGACGGTGCCGCG
>NZ_JBEYVX010000078.1:0-29234 GCF_040644195.1 Streptomyces sp. NPDC047014
CAGTCGGCCGCCCCGCCCGGCCCAGCCGTACGCCACCCCGCACGGCCCGCACGCTGACACCCCCACCCCACCGGCCTCCCACCGCGTCCCACCCCGACGATGAAGGTCCCTCATGACGTACGCGCCCGCTGACGCCCACGTCAGCTTCACCCTGCACCCCGACCACCACCCCAGCGTGCTGGCCACAACCTCGGGCACCACCAGCGACGCCGCCCGCTCCCACCTCCACGACGCCGGCTTCCGCAGCACCGGTCCGGACACGATGGTCCTGGCCCGCATCGACCGGGAGGAGCCCTACTACACCGACCGGGCCGCGGCCGACCTGATCCGGTACGGCTTCACCGTGGACATCTCCCCCGACCTCCAAGAGGAGATCGACACCGAGTGGACCTGGGCCGACTACCCCATGCCCTGGTGCACCCGAGGCGAAATACGTCAGGTCAGCGCCACTGCCCAGCGCATCCACGACGACATCGCCAGAGGCCGGCTGACCATCCACTTCCATGCGAACGACGGCCACACCACCGTCGCCGTGGGAACCTACGCCAGCGGCGTCCGCCGCCATGTCCACCTGCACGGCGAAGACCACCTCCGGCAGGAATCCCGGACCTTCCAGGACAAGGCAGAAGCCCTCGCCGAGTTCCACAGCCAGTACACCGCGGCCGTGCGCCCGGGCCCTGCCCCGCTGACCGAGCTCGAACAAAGCGTCCGCCAAGCCCTCGGCGGTAGGCTGGCACCGGCAGCCCCCACCACCCGGGCGGCCCCGCCGCCGGTAGCCGGGCCCGGGGAACACGAGGAATTCCTCGACCACCTCTTCGACGCCAGCCCGCAGTGGTCGAAGTACCGGACCTGGAGCGACGAAACCACCATTGCCTCGCACGAAAGCCTGACCTTCCGAGCCGAGTTCGACCACGAAGCGCGTCACCGTACCGACATCGCCTGGACCATCGCCGAGTACGACGGGCCCGTGGGCGAACAGGTGTGGCGGGCGGCCATCACCGCTGGCACCCCTGTGACCTTCATCCGGGCGATCATCGACCACCTCGACGCTCCTCCGGCGGACGCGCCCGAGCCCCACGTCCCGCTGCAGGAGGCCGGATGGGCTGAAAGAAGCCACCCCTCTCGCACCACCTGGCGGGCACCGAACCGCAGCCTCACCTTCGAGCAGCAGCCGCACGCGGTCGCCGAACGGTGGGTCGTCTTCGGCGGCGACGACGCGAACCAGCCCGCCTGGGCGATCCGGCTCTCCCGCGGCGCACCGCAGGACCTCCTGGCCGAGCTGGCCACCATCGCGGCCGACCTCGCCACCCCGCGTCGTCCCGCCGAACTGACCTCGCTCAGCGTGCCCCGGATCCCGGCGCCCCCTCTCCATCCGATGCGCCGCGTCCGCTGATCGTCACCAGTCCTACAACCAATGCCAGGCACGGGCCCGGGAACGACCATGAAGGAAGGCCCAGGTCCTGCGTGGCTGCGCAGCGCCCGATGCAGCCAGACAGCGGAGGATCCGGCCACGGCGGCGCTCGAATCAGACATGGCGGGGGAAATGGCTCTCGCTGACGGCCCGTCGCACATACGCTGCTCGTCGTGATTCTCGAAGCCAAGAAGCCCCCGCGGGGTCCCAAAACTCCAACACCGCCCGGTCGGCCACCGGGGCCGATCACGCCGGACAAGAATCCACCCTCACCGCCGCAGCACCCGCCGCCGAGGGGCGCCTGAGAGTGGAGGCCGGGCGGATCAGTTGGTCGCAGCTGCCGGACGTAGTGGTGCAAGCAGTCCGGCAGCAGCTAGGGACTTCCTACACTGCTGATGACGCTCAGCACGCGGCAGGCTCCGGGGTAGCAGCGCTGCTGACCCTGCCCAGCGGTAGCCTGGTCTTCGTGAAGGGGCAGCGAGGGCGTAGTCCCGCCACCACCTCCACAGCCGCCGAGGCGGAGGCGTCCTGGTGGGGCCCCGACTGGTCGCCGGTGGATGAGCTGGATCTCGAAGAGGCCGTCAACCCCTACCTTCCGCTCAGCGCCCCTCGTGTCCTCTGGCGCCTGAACACTCACGGTTGGAATATTTTGGCCTTCGAGGGCCTGCCGGGCCGCGATGCCGAGTACACGCCCGGCTCACCGGACCTCACGCCCGTCGCCGAAGCCCTGGCCGAGCTGGCGACGGTCACCGCGCCGGCCCTTCGGCTTCCAACCGCGTGGGACCGCTGGGGGTACTACTGCACCCCAGACGACCATGAGCGTCTCACCGGGAGGAACCTCCTCCACACCGACCCCGCCTCCACGAACATCGTGGTGAACAAGGGACGCGCCCACCTCGTGGACTGGTCTTGGCCGGCGGTCGGCCCGGCTTGGATCGATGCGACCCTGTGGGGCATGCGCCTCATTTCCACCGGCGGCCACACACCCGAAGCTGCTTGGGCCTGGGCTTCCCGCGTTCCCGGGTGGAGTGCAGCCGACCCGAAGTCCTTGGCCGCCTTCGCACGGGCGGAGGCGCGCCGCTGGCGAGACCTCGCCGCCGAGCAGGTCCCCACAGCTGCGGCGATCGGTGAAGCCGCCGACGCGTGGGCCGACGCCATCGCTGCTCGGACCTGAACGACCTCACACCCCAGCGCGCGGTTCGCTTGGGGTGTGGCGGCGCTGCCCCCCCCGCTCGGGATGTCGGTGCGACTTGGTCGGGTGGTTCAGGCGCCCGTCGGCTGTTGGGCCTCCAGCGCCCAGCGCGCCACCCACTCGGAGTGCGGCCCTGCGAATACGGATCCCACCGGTGCCGTTACTGCAGGCGCCGCCGAACCTCGCAGCGCCCGTGACCTCAAATGCGGCTGGGCGATACATAGCACGCGATCCCCGGCTTCGGAAACCGGGGATCGCACGGAAGATGGAGAACTCCACCGCCACATCCCACCCGCCACGTTCGAAGGGCTTCCGCCGAGAACCTTCCATCCCCTCCCGCTGATCCCGACCCCATCGCCCTGGCGGCACGGGACGTGGCGCCGACGCCGTATCGACGGCAGCTACGCCGCCGCGTAAGACAGCCGGAACAGTTCCACCGCCCGCTGGACGTCCTTCTCCGAGCGCAGCTGGACCTCCAGGTCGCCGGTGCCGTGGTGCCCCAGCCCGGTCACGTCCCTAGTGAAGCCGGGCGCGAGGTCGACGGCCGCGGGGGCCGCCTTGAGGTACACGAGGAGCTTGTTCTGCCTCGGCGTCACACAGGCGAAGTTCCGCAGCCGCTGGTAAGCGTCGTACTGCTGGCGCCGCACCTTCTTTACGTCCTCCCCCAATGCCAGCAGCACCTCATCCACCGCCGACGCCAGGTCCGCGACTGCTGCGGGCGTCGGCCGGGTGAGCTGCTCACCGGCAGCGCCCCTCCGGCGCAACCGCGTGGGCGCTTTGGCCTGGGCAGCGACCGAAGCCGCGACCGTCTCCAGCGCGATGTGGTGAGCGCCGTAGAGGCGGTATCGGACCAGATCGATCGAGCGGCGGTGCTCACGGACCGCGTGAAGGTCGTAGCGGGTGAAGTCACCGGCGATGCAGATCAGCCGGGGCGCGCTCCACAGAACCTGCGAGGCCGCGTTCGCCCCGAGGCGCTCCCGCACCAGGGCCTGGAATTCGGTCCGGTGGTCCATCAGCCACGCCATGTAGAACAGGCCCTGGTTGATCACCCCCGGGTCGGTCCCCCGCTTGTACTCCACGATCACCGGGGCGCCGTTCTCATCGAGCCCCAGCGAGTCGATGCGCCCCCCGTGTACCGGGCCGGTGACGTATTCGGTGGCGAGGAAACGCACCCCGAGCATGGACTCCATCGCACCCTCGACAAGGCCCTGCACATCGGCCTCCACCTCGGCCAGATGCGGCGTGACCTCGGTCACGCCATTTTCCGTGTGGAACAGTTTCAGGCCAGACACCCCCCGTTTGCGCACTTGCGAAGCGGGAACATCTGGCGAGTTGGGATTATTTCCAAGCACCCAGCCCGAGACCAGCGAGATACGCGAAAGCCGACATCCAAGACTAATTGGCCGAATCCACCTGCCGGGACATGCGCGGGACGGCGGCCCTGACAACCTATCAGGAAAGCCTCTGACCTGCGAAGGCGCGGTAAAGAGTGACGGCCTCCGGAGCCGGGGCAGTTTTCGAGATCTGTCCACGACGGCTACCCGAACGGAGCTCGGGCTCAGGCGGGAGACGGTGACCCGGACCGTGGTCAAGTTCCCCGGGGCCGCGGCACACATCGACATGATGTGGCGCAAGACCAACATCAAGTGGGGTCAGCGCAGCAGCGGCAAGTCGCTCACCTACTTGGGCAACAAGATGGCCGTCGACGGCTCAGACAAGTCCCAGTCGGATCTCAACCGTCAGCTCATCTGCGGCTGGAAATGGAAGGCTTATAGTGGCACCGGTCTGTTCAGTGACCTGTGGTCCCTGGACTCAGGCAGGCCGCAAACCGACTTGAAAAGCTGTGACGAGTTCGTGTTCGCCAACGCCGCGCAGAGCGCCGGCACTCGGCGGGCCCCAACCCCGTCGGATACAGCGGCGCGGTGCATACAGACCTATCTCAAACGCAACGCCGACGACACCATGACGCGCCGCCTGCGGCCGAACACCCCGGCGCCGACGTGGAAAGAGCCGGGTGGCCGGTCCTCAACCGGACCATAAGAAGTGGCCCCCGGCCGTTCTTCGTTTCCTGGGGGCACTTCTGTTTCACAGCGTCGCGGCCTCACAACCAGACAAGTTGTCCATCGACGACAGAACAGGGCGGATAGCCCCCTGCGCCGATCCTGGTCAGCATCTCCGCCACTGAGTCGAAGTAATGGGCCAATGACGGGTACTCGCCCGTGATCGTTGGCTCACCCAAGAACCATTTGCCGATACGTCCGTCCGTCCCATCGATGAACCGCCCCGTCCATGCATCCTGATTTGATAAGAACGGGACCCACTCCTCACGCCATTCGCTTCCGCCGGACAAGGGATGGTTGGCGTAGAGCTTCTCAATCGCCCGGATGCCCATAAAGAAGCTCGCCTCGTCCGGGAACCCGGCGTAACCGCAGCAGGCGACGTCGTCGTCCACATCGTCCTCGGGGAGATCCAGGTTGTTCTGCAGCAGCCACACGCGCAGGTCCTGATGCAAGGAGACACCCATGCGCTCCTCAGCGGCCGCGAGTACCCGCTCGGGGGCCGGGCCGGGCAGGTCCACGTGATCGGCCGGAGCATGTTCCCGAAGGAGATTCATGACGCGGAACCAGCTCTCCACCACGCCCATTACCCGCTGCCCCTCTCTGCACAGATGCGCTATGCCACTCAACAGGCTCGGCCACTGTAACCGTATGCGCCTGCGCACCCGCTACGAGGGCCGGGCGGACCTTCACCAAGGACTGATCGAACTCGCCTGCTCAAGCATCTGACTGCGTCGACTCTCGCGATCATTCTGAAACGATCAGTTAAAGAGCGTTTTATCCCGTCCGGGGTGTTTGGTAAGTCGTCCAATGTCAGTGGATTGGGGTCGCGCCTGGAGGCGTGTGAGTATCCGCTTGTGGAGTGCGATGTGTGTGGACGGGCGATGTGGCGGTGGCCGGCGCTGACGACTGTGCGGGACGAGGAGATCTGGTGCTGTTCCTGGTGCCACGCCTCCACTCATGTGGGTGGCGATTGGTTCGAGGTCGCGCGGCCGCCGTATTTGCCCGTGGAGATGCGCTGGGAGAGGGCCGTCGCGGATGGCCTTCCCGCCGAGGTCTCCTACGCCTTCGCCATCTTCGACAGGACGCTGTGCGGAATTCAGCAAGCCGGCATGTCGCCATCCGATTACGGGTGGCTGCCGCTGCGAGGGGACGCCTGTGGCGCTTGCCGGGAAGCGGCAGGTGTCATTGATGACCGCTGGCCGCAGGCTATGAGGGGCGAGGACGCGCGGGTCAGTGTGGCCTGACGGCTATGAGTCCTTCCAGTTCGGAGTCGACTCTCGGGTGAGCCTGCGGCTCATCAGGTCGATCATCGCGAGGCGGATCATCGGTTCGGAGCGGTGCGGGTGGGTTTCGTAGTCGCGGGCGAGGCGGCAGTGATTCATCAACCAGCCGAACGTCCGCTCGACGACCCAGCGCCGCGGGATGACCTTGAAGCCCTTCTGGCCCGGGTCGCGGTGGGTGACACGAGCGTTGTTGACACCAGCCTGGTCTTGAAACAAGGGCTGGAACGTCCCCACGCACGCACCCCGGAGACTGATCGCACCCCTTGACTGCTCTGGGGACAGGGGTCGCAGGCGCCGACGCCGCATTGGCGGCTCCCGCTGCCCACTGCAGACACCGGTACTGAGTACGACCCCCGAGCGAATCTGACTACTCGTCAGTAAAGTCAGCAAGAGGTCAGCATTCGTCTGAGCAAGGCTGATTACAGCCTGCGACACATGAGACTCGACCACCGGCAGCGGAGGGTGTCGGACCACGCCTGGGAGCTTTTCTTCCATCTGGAGAAGCGGAGGGCTGGGCGCGAATGCCGCCCCCAGCCCTCAGTCACACAAAGCAGCAGCTCAACGGACCCTTCCCCTGGGTTTCAGGTGGGTAGGAGGCAGCTCCGGGGACGGAATCGGAGGGCCGTCGTAGCCTTTGACCTCCCCGAATCGGGTGCCCGTCATCCAGTCCTCGCGGGCCTGCGCGATATCATCGTGCGACCGTCCGATCCAGTTCCAGAACATCACGATCTCCTCCTCGAACGGCTCGCCGCCCAGCAGCATCAGCGACGCGTCCGAGCTTGCGCGCAAGGGGAGTTCCGTGCGGCCGCAGCCCAGGTAGAGCATCGAGCCCGGGAGGAGGGGGACCTCGTCCGCGTGGGCTTCGCCCGACATGGACAGGACCGCGTACTCGAAGTCCGGGTTCAGAGGGAGGCGGGTTTCCGTGCCCGCCGCCAGGGCGAGGTCCGCGCCCACGATCGGGGTGTACGCCGTGCCCGGGGAGGTCGCCGTGTCCAGGGTGCCCAGGATGACCGTCGCCGTCAGGCCCGGGGCCGTCACGCGCGGGAGGTCGGCGTGGTGCTGGAAGTGCGGCTCCACATTGCGGTGGGCGTCCGGGAGCGCCACCCACAGCTGGGCCCCGTGCAGCAGGCGGGCGTGCGGGCGGGGGCTCTCCTCCGAGTGGCTGATGCCGCGGCCCGAGGTCATCAGGCCCAGCTCGCGCGGGCGGATCGTCTCCAGGCTGCCCACGCTGTCGCGGTGCAGCACCTCGCCCTCGTGGAGCCAGCTCACCGTCTGGAGCCCGGAGTGCGGATGCGGCGCGACCTGCATGCCCGGCTCGTCGGCGATGTCGTCCGGGCCGTAGTGGTCGACGAAGCACCAGGCGCCCACCATCCGGCGGCCCAGGTTCGGCAGGAGCCGGCGGACCTCGGTGGACTCGCCGAGCGCGACCGTGCGCGGGCTCAGCAGCTCGCGCACCGGTTCGGCCACGACGAACCCGCGGCCGCCGCAGGTGGACAGGGCGGGCTGGCGATCGAGATTGCTCATGTGCACAACGTAGCCGCAGGCGGGCGCCCCGTTCCCCGGAATGTCCGACGCCCCGCGCATGTTGAGGCGGGCGACGGCACACCCGAACGGCGGAAGGGACCCGATGAGCACGCCGACGACGTACTACGAGCACGGGACGGCAGCCGAGCGCTGGGCGCGCGCCCAGCTCTTCTTCGAGGCGAAGGAGTACGCGACGGCCGCCCGCATCCTCGCCCCGCTGGCCGGCGAGGCCCCCGGGCAGCTGGCGCCCCGGCTGCTGCTGGCCCGCGCCTACTACCACTCGGCGCAGCTCTCCCGCGCCGAGCACGAGCTGCGCGGCATCCTGGAGCGCTGGCCGGTGGAGGACTACGCGCAGCTGATGCTGGGCCGCACCCTGGAGCGCCTGGGCCGGCCCGCGGAGGCCCGCCCGTACCTGCGGACGGCGGCCGCGATGGCGGGCGAGTTCCCCGAGTAGGGCGCACCGGCTCGTGCGGGGTCCGGCGGCCGTCTCGGTTAGCCTGGGGTCACGATGAACCGTCTGACCACGCCATACGGCTCCTACGAGCTCACCCGCTTCCCCGAGGACCCGCGCGACCGGCTCCGCGCCTGGGACGCCGCCGACGAGTACCTGCTGCGCCACCTCCACTCCGGTACGGGGGACCGTGGCCCGGTGGACCTGGCCGGCGCCGGGCAGATCACCGTCCTCGGGGACCGCTGGGGGGCGCTGACGACGGCGCTGGCCGCCTACCGCCCGACGCAGATCACCGACTCCTACCTCGCGCGGGCCGGTACCGCCGCGAACCTGGACCGGGCCGGGATCGGTACCGCCAAGGCCACGGTGCGGCTGCTGACCACGCAGGACGCACCGCCCGAGCGGATCGACGTACTCCTCGTCCGGGTGCCCAAGAGCCTGGCGCTGCTGGAGGACCAGCTGTACCGCCTCGCGCCGCACGTGCACGAGGGCACCGTGGTCGTGGGCACGGGCATGGTCAAGGAGATCCACACCTCCACGCTGAACCTCTTCGAGCGGATCCTCGGCCCGACCCGGACCTCGCTCGCCGAGAAGAAGGCGCGGCTGATCTTCTGCACGCCCACCGCCACCACGCGGCGCGAGGCCGACCCGTGGCCGGTGACGTACACGCTGGACGAGGAGGCGGGCTCCGGCGCCGGACTCACGGCCGTCAACCACGCCGGGATCTTCTGCGCCGACCGGCTCGACATCGGCACCCGCTTCTTCCTGCAGAGCATCCCGACGAACACCAACGGCGCGCGGGTCGTGGACCTCGGCTGCGGCAACGGCATCGTCGGCACGGCGGTGGCGGTCGCGGACCCGGACGCCGAGGTCGTGTTCACCGACGAGTCGTACCAGGCCGTCGCCTCGGCGAAGGCCACCTTCCGCGCCAATGTCCACCGGGACCGCGAGCGGGCCGACTTCCTGGTGGGCGACGGGGTCGCCATGCTGGACGCGGCCTCGGCCGACCTCGTCCTGTGCAATCCGCCCTTCCACTCCCACCAGGCCACCACGGACGCCACGGCGCTGCGGATGTTCGCGCAGTCGCGGAAGGTGCTGCGGCCCCGGGGCGAGCTGTGGGTGGTCGCCAACCGGCACATGGGCTACCACACCCACCTGCGGCGGCTCTTCGGCAACAGCGAGGTGGTGGCGAGCGAGCCGCGCTTCGTGGTGCTGCGCGCGGTCAAGGAGGACCGGCCCCGTCAGGAGCGGACCCCTCAGGACCGCCAGCGCGAGGAACGCCCCCGCGAGGACCGGCCGCGCGAGGACCGCCCCCGCCAGGATCGCTCACGCCGTATGTGACCAGCGAGTACGTCCTACACTCTGGCCCGTGGAAAGCCAGGTGGGGGACGAGAACGGGCACGGCGGCAGCGGGAACGGCAACGGCCGCTACCGCCGCGAGGACGTGGCCCGCGCGGCCGGTGTCAAGGTGCGCAACCTGCGCTACTACCAGGAGCGCGGGCTGCTCCCCCCGCCGCGCCGCGAGGGCCGGATCGCCTGGTACTCCGACGACCACCTCACCCGGCTGCGCCTGATCAGCGACCTGCTCGGCCGCGGCTACACCGTCAACGGCATCGCGGAGCTGCTGCGGGCCTGGGAGGACGGCGGCGGGATCTCCCAACTCCTCGGCCTGGAACGGGAGATGACCCGGGACTGGGTGCAGGAGGAGCCGGTGACGCTGAGCCGGGCCCAGCTGCGCGAGCTGTTCGGCCCGACGGCCACCGCCGCCGACACCCGGCGGGCGGCGGAGCTGGGCTACGTGACCGTCGACGGGGACCTGGTCACCTACCCGAGCCGGCGGCTGCTGGAGGCGACGCTGGCGCTGGTGCGCCAGGGCGTGCCGCTGGCGGAGATCCTGGACGCGGGGGAATTCGTACAGACACAGGCGGCGGCTCTCGCCGACCGGTTCGTCGGACTGTTCCGCCGGCATGTGATCGGCCCCGAGGGGCTGGAGCGACTTTCGGCCGCACAGATCCAGCACATCACGGCGGCCGTACGGGCCCTGCGACCGGTGGCCGGCGAGGTCGTGACCACGGAGTTCGCGCGGGCGATGGCCCGGCGGGTGGACGCGGAGGTCGCGGAACTGCTCCGTACGGACCAGTAGGAGTCGGCTCAAAGGGTGCGCTCGCACAACCTTGCCAACCATCATTGGCACTCTTACATTCAACTCGTCGGTAACAACGGTGCACAGCCGAAAATAAGGGACGCTCCCATGACCGGTTCCCCCCATTTATCCGACGAGCACAGTGACTCGGGCCGCGTGCGCTGGCGCCGGTTCGCCGTCCTGACCGTCCCCGCCGTCGCGGTGACCGCGGGCCTCGGCATAGCCCTCTCGCAGGGTGTGCTCGCAGCCTCGTTCGCCGTGTCGGGACAGCAGTTCAAGGTGTCGGCGAGCAGCCTGGAGGGCGAGGGCTTCGCCCAGTACGGCGGCGTCGACGTCAACGCCCGCGAGGAACTGATCCCGGTCGCCGTCACGGCCATCCGGGAGGCCAAGCTCAGCAACCTCTGCCAGTCGGTGGTCACCACGCTCCCGGTGGTCGGCGACATCTCGCTCAACCTCACTGCCGGGAAGAAGACCCCGGTCGAGGCCAGCAACCTCTTCGTCGACGCCACCCAGCTCGCCGGTGACGCCGTCTTCAGCAATATCGAGATCGGGCGCGACGCCTCCACCCTCGACAAGGGTCCGGCCGAGGCGCAGGGCATGCAGGACCTCTTCGCCCAGCAGGCGGACACCGTCCGGATCACCGGCCTCCAGCAGACGGCCTGGGCGACGAACGCCGGCACCTTCAAGCTCTCCGGTCTCAGCATGAACGTCAGCAAGGGCAAGAAGGAATGCTTCTGAGCCGCCGTCAGGGGCGGCAGCGTACAGGCCGGTGGCGGCGCTGGCGGCGGCAACGCCCCTTCTGGGGCGGGCTGTTCGCCGTCCTGGCGGGGGCGTGGATCTGCGTCCTGCCGCTGGCGCCGTTGAAGGTCATGCTCCAGCAGGGAGTGGCGGGGATCCCGTCCGTCCTGATGGGCGTCGTGATGATCGTCCTCGGTCTCACCGCCTGGTTCTCACCGCCCCAGCGCAATCTCGCCGGGGTGCTCACCACCCTGATCGCCACCGCCGCGCTGGTCCTGTCGAATCTCGGCGGTTTCCTGATCGGCACCCTGCTCGGCATCGTCGGCGGCGGCCTGATGTTCGCGTGGCAGCCGCACACCACCGCCCGGCGCGGTACCGGGAGCGCGGGATCCCCCACGGCCCCGACCGGCTCCGCACCCGAGTCCGCGCCCTCTCCCCCCACCCCGCACCACGATCCCCAAGGAGCACACCAGTCATGAGCCGCACGCGCACCGCGCTCGCCCTCGGGACGGCCGTCGCCGGAGCCATCACGCTCGCCTCGGTCACCGCTTCCGCCGCCCCCTTACCCGCGGCCGGGTCGACCACCGTCACCCCGGCCGGGCACGCCTTCAAGGCCGTCCTCAGCGGGAAGGCCACCCTCAAGGCCGGATCGGTCACGGTGACCTGCTCGGTCTCCGTCGCCACCGGTTCGGTGCCGGCCGCCCCCGGCAACAGCAACCCGGCCGGTCCGGTTTCCTCGCCGATCTCGGCCCCGACGTACAGCTCGTGCACGGCCAGCATGCCGGGGGTGACCCCGACGGTCACCACCAGCGGGGCCTGGGCCGTGTCCATGCAGAACGGCTCCCCGATCACCGCCACGATGGGCGTGCCGGTGGGCGGGCTGGTCGTGAAGACCACCGGTCTGGCCACCTGTACGGTCACCGCCGCGCCCACGGCCGCCGCCACCGTCAACGGCACCTGGTCCAACGGCTCCCCGTCGAGCCTGACCTTCGTCAACGCGACCGTACCGGTCAAGGTCACCGGCGGCTTCGGCTGCCCGACGAGCGCGACCACCTCCACCTTCAACGCGGTCTACAAGGTGAGCGACGACACCGACCCCGCGCAGAACATCACGGTCGGCCCCTGACCCCGGCCGCTCCCGCGCGTACGTGAAGGCCCGCCCGGTTCCGTCGCCCCCGCGCCGGTGACCGGGCGGGCCGCCGTGTGTCCGGTTGATCCGGGGGCCGGGCGGAAAACCCGTTGCCGTACGGCGGGCTCCGGGCCAGGCTCGAAGCCATGTCACAGAGCACCCGACCGGCCCAGCCGACACCCGCCCGCACCCCCCGGGACGTCTCCGACCTCTTCTCCGGAGGCCGGCTGACCGCGATCCCCCGCAAGGCCGCCCGCCGCGAACAGCTCCTCGTCCATCTGGCCGGGACCCTGTTCGCGGCCGACCGCGCGTACACGGAGCCCGAGGTGAACGAGGCCCTGCGCACCGTGCACGAGGACTGCTCGGCCCTGCGGCGCTACCTCATCACCTCGGGCCTGCTCACCCGTACCCGCGACGGCAGCAGCTACCGGCGCGCCACGACCGCCGCCTAGGGCGTGTCCGGGCGCTGCCGGGTGCGGCGTACGAGGATCCACCCGGCGGCGGTGAGCACGAGGGCGGATCCCGCGAGGGAGGCCACGGCCACGCCGGTGGAGGCGAGTGCGCCACCGGCCGCCGTGGGGCCCGTACCGCCGGAGGCCGTGGCAGCCGTACCGCCGGCGGCCGCACCGCCGGCCGTGCCCGCCGTAGTCGTGCCGGACGTGCCGGCCGTGCCGGTCGTGCCGTCCGTGCCCCCGCCGGGGCCGGACCCGGCGCTGGTGGCCCCGGTGTCGCCGCCGCCCGTGCCGCTGGTGCCCGGCCCGGTCGTACCGGACGTGCCACCGCCCGTCGTGGTGTCCGCCGCGGTGACCGTGAGGGTGGCCGCGGTGGTGTGGGCGGCCCCGGCCTCGTTGGTGAACTCCGCCCGGTAGCGGCGGGAGTGGTCCGAGGCCGCCGCCGTGAAGGTGTACGTGGCGGAGGTCGCGCCCTCCACGGCCCGCCAGCTGCGGCCCGCGTCCGTGCTGACCTGCCAGGCCACCGTGGGCGGCGGGGTGCCCTCGGCCTGCGCCGTGAGGGAGACCTCCGTCCCGGCGGTGACCGTACGGTCCGCCGGGTGCCGGATGATCCGCGGCGGGGTGGCCCGCTCCAGCCGGGTGATCCGCCCGCCCGCCGGGTCCGACACGAACACGGTCGCACCGCCCGGCTCCACGGCGACGGCCGCACTGCCCAACTGGCCGTGATGGCCCGGGAGTACGACGGGCTTCGCGGCCTCCTTGAGGTCGCGGGTGCTGTAAACGGTCAGCGCGCCGTTGTTGTCGCTGCCCGGCTGGGAGGTGTCCCCGCTGTCCTGCCACACCACGAACGCCTGGTGGGTGGCGGGGTCGAAGCGCGCCGCGCGCGGCATGTCGCTGCCCTTGAGGACGTCGAGCCGCTTGCCCGTCGCGTCGTGGACGACCACGGAGGTGTCCAGCCCGACCCAGACGGCGCCGGTCTCCGGATCCACCTCGGTGAAGCCCCCGAAGCCCTCCCCCGTGGGCAGTTCCACGGTGGCCGTGACCCGGAAGGCCGTCGTGTCGACCTTGTACATCTTTCGGGCGCCGACATCGGTGAACCACACCGTGCCGCGCACCGGATCGTGCGCGAACTCCTCGCCCCCGTCCAGCGTGAGGGACCGTTTCACGGTCGCGGTGGCGATGTCGACCTCGGAGAGTACGGAGCCCTGCGCGACCAGCACCGTCGAGGAGGCCGTCCCCGGCGCGGCATCGGTGACGGGCCCGCCCGGCACCCAGGCGCCGGCCGCGGCCGCGTCGCCGTCCTTGGCCGTGCCGATGCCGCGCAGCGGGTACACGAACACGGCTCCGTCGCCGGGCAGCGGGGCGACCAGCTGCCGCACGGCCCGCCGGCCGAGCGTGCCGGTGGGGCCGGGCGCCTGGGAGACGGTGCTCCGCACCTTCCCGTCGGCGGGGTCCAGGATGTGCAGCCCGCTCTCGTTGGTCTCCGCGGTCTCCGGCAGGTCCTCCGAACCGACGTACAGGCGACGGGAGTCGGGATGCAGCAGCAGGTCCCGGGGCTTGCCGGCGGTGGTGAACTGCGCGACGGGCCGGTACGCGACGGTTCCCGGCGGTACGTCGGCCCCCTCGCCCCCGGCGGCCGATACGGGGCTGCCCGCGGCCACCGAGGCGAGCAGCAGCGCGAGCGCGGCGGCGGACACGGCGGCGGGCGCGGACACGGCGCCCGCACGGCCGGGGATGAGGGGGTGTCGGGGTGTCATCTCTTCCTCGTCGACGGGAACGGGATCCGGCTGCCTGCTAGTTGAAGGTGACGGGCACGTGCACGTCGTACTTGCGGTTCGAGGAGTTGAAGTGGTCGGCGCGCGTGACCACGGCGCATTGGACGGTCTCGCCGCAGATCTGGCCGCCGCCCAGGTCCGCCTTGACGTGGATGGTGACGTTGAAGCTGCCGCCGGGGCCGTACTTGGAGGTGTTGGCCAGGGTGCCGCCGAAGGTGTTGTTCACCCAGTGCGAGGCGCCGGTGGTGCCCGACTGGTCCGAACCGCCCAGACAGGGCGTGGGCTTGTTGGCTCCCTGGGCGCCGCTGACCGCGCAGAGGCCCACGTATATGCCCTTGCCGGCGTTGAAGCCGCTGCCGGTGACGGTGATGTTCTGGCCGCTCGCGGCGGCGGAGGAGGGCGCGGTGACGCTGAGCTGGTAGGTGGTCGCGCCGTCGGTGACCGTACGCGTCGAGGTGGCGGCCGAGGCGGACCCGGCGGCGCCGACCGCGAGGGCGACGGCGGCGGACACGGCGACGGCCGCGCGGGCGGCGGTTCGGGGCAGGAAGGCAGCGCGCATCGCGATAACGCCCTTTCAGGCAGGGGGAGTCGGGAAACTGAGGTAAGGCTAACCTAATCCCGATCAAGCGGGTACGGCGAGATCACGCCAACCGGCAGGCCCCGGCCACGCACAAGGCCCCCGGGGCGGTGAACCCCGGGGGCCTTGTCGACAGCGGCGGCGCACTACCCCCGGTATGTCTCCAGGAGCCGCAGCCACAGCTCGCTGACCGTCGGGAAGGCCGGCACCGCGTGCCAGAGCCGCGCGATCGGCACCTCGCCCACCACGGCGACCGTGGCCGCGTGCACCATCTCGGCCGCGCCCGGCCCCACGATGGTCGCCCCGAGCAGGACCTCCCGGTCCAGGTCGACGACCATCCGGGCCCGCCCGCGGTAGCCGTCGGCGTACAGCCCGGCGCCCGAGACCTTGCCGAGGTCGTAGTCGACGGCGCGCACCCGGTGGCCCGCCCGCTCCGCCTCGGCCAGCGTCAGGCCCACCGCGGCGGCCTCCGGGTCGGTGAACACCGCCTGCGGGACGGCCCGGGTGTCGGCGGTCGCCGCGTGCGCGCCCCACGGTCCGGTGTCGGTGGGCGCGCCCGTGGCCCGCGCGACGATCGCGTCGCCCGCGATCCGGGCCTGGTACTTGCCCTGGTGGGTGAGCAGGGCCCGGCGGTTCACGTCCCCCACCGCGTACAGCCAGTCGTGCCCGGGGACCCGGCAGGTCTCGTCGACCCCGATCCACTCCCCCGCGGGCAGCCCGATGGTGTCCAGCCCGATGTCCTCGGTCCGCGGCGCCCGGCCCGTCGCCATCAGCAGCTCGTCGCCCTCCACGGTCTCACCGCCGGCCAGCACCACGGTGACGGGCCCGGTGGAGCCGTCCCGTACGACCGACTCGACGGACACGCCCGTACGGACCTCCGCCCCGGCCTCGCGCAGCGCGTCGGCGACCAGCTCACCGGCGAAGGGCTCCATCCGCGGCAGCAGCCCGGAGTCCCGTACCAGCAGGGTGACCTGCGCGCCGAGCCCCTGCCAGGCGGTGGCCATCTCGCAGGCCACCACGGAGCCGCCGACGATCAGGAGGCGGCCGGGCACGTGCTGCGCCGACGTGGCCTCCCGGCTGGTCCAGGGGCGGGCCTCGGCCATGCCGGGCAGATCGGGGACCACGGCCCGGGTTCCGGTGGCGACCACCACCGCCTGCCGGGCCGACAGCACGTGGTGCTCGCCCTCCGGGCTGGTGACGGCCACCTTGCGCACCCCGTAGAGCCGCCCGTGGCCTCGGTACACATCGGCGCCGGTCGAATCGATCCAGTCGATCTGGCCCTGGTCCTTCCAGTCCCCGACCCAGGCGTTGCGGTGCGCGAGCACCGCCGCCGTGTCCAGGGGGCCCTGCACGGCTCCGGCCAGGCCCGGCACCCTGCGGGCGTCGGCCCGGGCCAGGACCGGGCGCAGCAGTGCCTTGCTGGGCACGCAGGCCCAGTACGAGCACTCGCCGCCCACCAGTTCGCTCTCCACAAGGGCCGTGCTCAGCCCGGCGGCGCGGGTCCGGTCGACGATGTTCTCGCCGGCCGGCCCCCCGCCGAGCACCACGACGTCGTACTCCACGGCTTCAGTCATGCGGCCCAGTCTCACCGCTGATCCGTGGCCGCGTCACGTATTCATGCCTCCGGCGTGCCGGATCCCTGGCCGTCACCCGGCTGACCTGCGGCGATCTTGGCGCGGACCTCGTCCATGTCGAGGGCGCGGGCCTGCCCGATCAGGTCCGTGAGCGCGGCCTCGGGCAGGGCGCCCGGCTGGGAGAAGATCGCCACCTGGTCGCGGACGATCATCAGGGTGGGGATCGAGGTGATCTGGAAGGCTCCGGCCAGCTCCTGCTGCGCCTCGGTGTCGACCTTGGCGAAGAGCAGGTCCGGGTGGGCCTCCGACGCCTTCTCGTAGACCGGGGCGAACTGCAGGCACGGCCGGCACCAGCCCGCCCAGAAGTCGATCAGCACGAAAGGGTTCTCGCTGACCGTCCGGTCGAAGTTTTCCTTGGTGAGCTCGACTGTAGCCACGGTGTCCAGACCTCCTGATCGATCCTTGTGCTCCTTGAACGAACGACCCGCCCCCAGCATTCCGTCGTGGTACGGGCTCAGGCGGGCAGGGTGGCGAGCTGCGCGGCCAGGGTGGTGGCCGGGGGGAAGGTGGCGCCGACGGCGGTGACGTGTTTCCAGTGCAGGCGGCCCTCGGCGTCGATGATGAACACCGAACGCCTGAGGCCGATCAGGGGCGCGGTGATGCCGAAGGACCGCGCCACGGCCCGGTCCGGGTCGGACAGGAGCGGCATCCGCAGATTCCGGGACCGGGCGAACCGCTCGTGGCTGTCGAGGTCCTGGGCGCTGATCCCCCAGACCACCGCCCCCGCGGACTGCAGCTGCTCCAGTCCGTCGGAGTAGGAGCACAGCTGTGCGGTGCAGACGGGTGTGTCGTCGCCGGGGTAGAAGGCGAGGATCACAGGGTTCCCGCGCTGCGCGTGGAGGCTGTAGTCGCTCCGGTGGAAGGTTCCTCCGCCGAGCCGGCCGCCGGGCAGGCGGAAGTCCCCGGGGACGGTCCCGGTCTTCGGGGTGCTGGGCATGCGTGCTCCTCGTGCGATGCGGTCGCGGGCGTCCGGTACGCCGGCGCCGGCGCCGGCGGGTGCCGGAGGTCCTGGCCGTGCCGCGTGCCGGTGTCCCCTTCTTCGGAGCTTCTTCGGAGCCGCCGGACCGGTGGATGGGGACCCTACGCCACCCCGGGCTTCCGGAACCCATGGGGGCCGTTCGGGTGACGTCGGCCGACCGGGCCCATCCCGCTCCCGCCCGCGCGCCGAAGCAAGCGAGTAGATGAAGACCAGGGCGCCCCTGGGCGGCGGGTCGGTCAGGGCACGGGCGGGACCAACCGGAGGGACGTCGTCATGCGGAGGTTCCATCGCGCGGGCGCGGTGCGCATGGTGTTGCTGTGGCTGTTGCTGGCCCTGCTCGCCTCCCCCTGCACCGTCCTCCTGGGCGACGTCGCCCCGGCCGGCCAGGAGACGCGGCCGCCGGCCGGATCGGAGTCCGCCCGGGTCGCCGCCCTGCTCGATCCCACGGGCGCGGACCAGCCGCTGCCGCTCGCCGTGATCTGGACCCCTGATGCGCCGGGCGAACGGATCACCGCCAGCCGGCTGGAGGCGGCGGGACAGGTCGCCGACCGCCTCTCCGGGCCCGGCCCGGCTGCCGTTCCGGTGCTCGCCCGCGACGGTATGGCCGTCACCGCGGTGATCCCGGCCGGTCCCGCCGATCTGCCCGCCCGGCTCGCCGCCGTCCGCGAGGCCGCGTCCGCCGTCCCCGGGACCACCGTCCACCTGGCGGGACCCGCCGCCGCCCGAGCCGATCTGGACGGCGCCTTCGCCGAGACCGACGGCGCGTTGCTGGGCGTGGCCCTGGGCGGCGTCCTGCTGATCCTGCTGCTGGTCTACCGCAGTGTGCTGCTGCCGCTGCTGGTGATCGGCGGCGCGCTGATGGCTCTGGCCGTGGCCTGCGCCGTCCTGTACGCGCTGGCCCGCCCCGGCCTGCTGGCGATCGACGGCCAGACGCAGGGCATCGTCTTCGTCCTGGTCATCGGAGCCAGCACCGACTACGCCCTGCTCCTGACGGCCCGCCACCGCGAGGAGCTAGCCGGGCACGTGGCCCCGGTCTGGGCGATGACCAGGGCGTACCGGGCCACCCGGGCGCCCGTGCTCGCCAGCGCGGCGACCATCGCCTGCGCGATGCTCACCCTCGGCTCCAGCACCCTGCCCTCCGACCGGAGCCTGGGGCCGGCGGTGGCGATCGCCATGGCCTCCTCCGCCGCCGTGTCCCTGTCCTTCCTGCCCGCCGCCCTCATGCTGTGCGGGCCGCAGGCCCTGCGGCCCCGCCGTACGGCCGAGGGCGCGGGCGACCGGTGGGTGCGGGCGGGCCTGGCGATGGAGCGGCGGCCGCGCCGCTTCTGGCTCGGATGCCTCGTCGTGCTCGCGGCGGGAGCCGCCTGCGCTCCGCTGCTCACCCAGTCCGGTGTCCCCCTGCACCGGGCCCTGCCGGCCGCCGCCCCCTCCGTGGCCGGGCAGAACCTCCTGGCCCGGCATTTCCCGGCCGGTACCGCCAGCCCCGCGGTCGTCGTCGTTCCGCGCGCCGGAGCCGCCCGGGCGCGGAGCACCGTCGCGGCCACCCCCGGCGTGGCGGCCACGACCGCCGTCGCCCCGGCGGGCCCGGACCGGGTGCGGATCCTGGCGACACTGACGGACGCCCCCGACAGCGCGCAGGCACGGGCCACGGTCTCCCGGCTCCGCGCCTCACTGGCCGGAACGGGGGCGCTGGTCGGCGGCGAGAGCGGGCAGCTGGCCGATCTGCACCGGGCGGCCGTACGCGACCACCGGCTGATCACGGCGCTGGTGCTGGGCGTGGTCCTGGCCGTACTGATCGTCCTGCTGCGCTGCCTGCTGCTGCCGCTGCTGCTGGTCGCGGCCGCCTGGCTCAGCCTCCTGACAGCCTTCGGCGCCTCCGCCCTCGTCTTCCGCCTGCTCCTCGGCAGTGCCGCCACCGAGCCGGCCGTGGTGCTGTTCTCCTTCGTGTTCCTGGTCGCACTCGGTGTGGACTACAACATCTTCCTCGTCCACCGCGTCCGCGCCGAAGCCATGGAACTGGGTACCGCGGCCGGTGTACGGCGGGGGCTGGTGACCACCGGCGGTGTGATCAGCGCCGCCGGGATCATCCTGGCGGCCACCTTCGCGGCCCTGGCGGTGATGCCCCTGCTCTACCTGGCCCAGATCGGCTGCATCGTCGCCATCGGCGTCCTGATCGACACCCTCCTCGTACGGCTCTTCCTGGTCCCGGCGCTCATCCTCGACCTCGGCCACCGCGCCTGGTGGCCCGCCCGCCTGCCTGCGGACCGGCCGGCCGGCCGCCGCGTTCCCGCGCCCGCTCCGGCGGCCGACGACACGGAGTCCGGCGTGCCTTCCGCGCTCACGCCCTGAGCGTGCGGAGGACCAGCGGCTCACTCGTCCGAGAGGGAGCACTCCGCGGGACGGATGCCGCCGAAGGGCGGATGCGAGCGGCCGGGGATCTTCCGCTCCGGGGTCTGGAGCCGGGCCGAACAGCCCTGCGGACGCGGCCACGACGCCCGGTGGCCCGGCATCTCCGGACCGGAGGTGCCGGGCCACCGGCACGTGTACGTCGCCTCCCGTGCTACTTCTGGGCGATGGGCAGGGCCAGGTCGGTCACCTGGGTGCCCTTCGCGAAGGCGCCCTTGTCGGTGGCCTTCCCCGTCAGCACGTCCACGCCGTAGAGCCGGTAGCCGCTGCCGGTGCCGAGGACGGCAAAACCGTGGTTGGTGCCGGCCGCGGGGTCGTAGTAGATGTCGAAGCCGGAGTCCAGGCCGGCGTTCACGCCGAGGTTGCCGGTGGGGGCCAGGGTGCCGGCGTTGGCCGGGGACTGGAGGGAGACCCGGTCGGCCATCGTGTCCAGGTCGAACAGCGAGGTCGCGGTGGCGGCGTTCAGGTCGTTGTTGGTGTAGGCGGCGCCGGTGACTCCCCGCGCGGTGGACGGCGGCATGGTCGGGTTGGTCAGCGTGCCGTCCACGGTGGTGGTCAGCGGCGCCGCCGCGTCGTCGATGTTGTGGCGCAGGTTCTGGCCGGTGTCGGAGATGACCCGCAGGCGGTTCGCGGCGGGGTTGAAGTCGACCCCGAACGCGGTGCCCGACAGGGCCACGGTCAGCTGCGACACCTTCATGGCCTTGGCGTTCATGGTGTTCAGCGTGTAGATGCCCCCCTTGTCTCCGACGCCGTACAGCCTCTCGTTCTGCACGCGGAAGTCGATACCGACGAGCTTGCTGTCGCCCCTCAGTCCGGAGACCTTGCCCAGCGACCAGGTCTTCGACGGCGCGTTGACATCGAACTCGACCAGGCGCTGATCCCCGGTCAGGCCGATCGCGCTCAGCCCGCCCTTGCGCTCCATCGCGGGCCGGGTCTGCGGCCCGTTGTCGGCCGCGGCGAGCGCGGGGGCCGCGCACAGGGCGGCCAGCACAACAGCGGTGGCGGCGGTGACGGTGCGGTATTGCATGGGAACTCCCGGATCGGATGCGCCGGCCGGGACGGCCGGCGGCTCACCGGGGCTTCGCCGCCGGGTCCACGCCAGACGGGCCGGACGGCCGGAGGCCACCCGCATGGCGCACAGGAATCGCTCCTGATTGCTCCGGCGGAGTGAAGCGGAGACACGGGGGCAGATGCGGCCTCCACACGGCAGGTGGACGGCATATGCGCGGCATATCAAGCATCAAGGCGCGCATCCGCAAGGCAAGGGGGCTCCTCGCGCCCATCCGGGTCCGCGGTGGATCCGAATAGCCCTCAAGCGGACGCGACCAGCGTTCCACGGCAGAAGCGGTTGCCATGCTCACCCTTGCCCTGATCGGCTTGCTCGGCGGTCTCATCACCGCCGTCTCGCCGTGCATCCTCCCTGTCCTGCCGGTGGTCTTCCTCGCGGGCGGCCCCGGCAACGAGCCCTCCGCGCCGGCTCCGGGGCCGCGGGAGAAGACCGGTCCGGAATCCGAAGGGAGCCTGCTCGTCGCGGCACCGCCCAGGCCGCCCCGCAACCGCCGCCCCTACGCGGTCGTCGCCGGCCTGGTCCTCAGCTTCAGCTTCTTCACCCTGCTCGGCGTCACGATCATCTCGGCGCTCGGACTTCCGCAGGACATCCTGCGCTACGTCGGCCTCACGCTCCTGGTCCTCATCGGCCTCGGCCTGGTCTTCCCGCCCGTCGAACGCCTGCTGGAGAAGCCCTTCGCCCGTATCCCCCAGCGCCAGGTCAACAAGGAGGGCAGCGCCTTCGTCCTCGGCCTCGGCCTCGGCCTGCTCTACGTCCCCTGCGCGGGGCCCGTCCTCGCCGCCATCACCGTCGCGGGCGCCCGCGGCGAGATCAACGGCGACATCGTGGTCCTGACCCTCGCCTTCGCGACCGGCACGGCGATCCCGCTCCTCGTCTTCGCCCTGGCCGGCCGCCGGGTCGCCGAGCGTGTCGCCGCCTTCCGCACCCGCGCCCGCAGGCTCCGCATCGTCGCCGGGGTCCTCATGATCGCGCTGGCCTTCGCCCTCGCCTTCGACGTCACCACCGCGCTCCAGAAGGCTCTGCCCGACTACACCGCCGCCGCGCAGAAGCAGGTCGAGGACAACGACACGGCCCGGCAGAAGCTCTCCGGCCTCTACGACGATTCCAACAAGGATCTCGCCCGCTGCGAGGACGGGGTGAACGAACTGCGCTCCTGCGGGGCGGCCCCGCAGCTCGCCGGAATCAGCACATGGCTCAACACCCCCGGCGGAGCGCCCCTGGACCTGGCCTCCCTGCGCGGGAGGGTGGTGCTGATCGACTTCTGGACCTACTCCTGCATCAACTGCCAGCGCAGCCTGCCCCACGTCCAGGCATGGGACCGGGCCTACCGGGACAAGGGCCTGACGGTCATCGGCGTGCACTCGCCCGAGTTCGCCTTCGAGAAGGACGCCGGGAACGTCGCCGACCAGGCACGCAAGCTCGGCGTCACCTATCCCGTGGCCCTCGACAACGACCTCGACACCTGGGACAACTACCGCAACCGGTTCTGGCCCGCCAAGTACCTCATCGACGCCCAGGGCACCGTCCGCTACTTCACCTTCGGCGAAGGCCGTTACGCCCAGACCGAGGGCCTGATCCGCGACCTCCTCGAGCAGGCGGACCCCGCCGTCCGGCTCCCGGCCGCCACCGGCCAGGGCAACGACGAGCTCACCGCAGGCCGCACCCCCGAGACCTACCTGAGCACCAGCCGTATCCGCGGCTATGCCGGCACCCCCGAACTGGTCAAGGACAAGCCGGCCGTGTACGCCCTCCCGGCCGGCGGGGTCCCCCTGAACCAGCTGGCCCTCGCCGGTACCTGGACCGCCGCCTACGAGCAGTTCACCGCCGGCCCCGACGCCCGCCTCGCCCTCACCTACCGGGCCAGGAACGCCAACCTCGTACTCGCCGGTGAGGGCACCGTGACCGTCCTCGTGGACGGCGAGCGGAGCAGGACCGTCCAGGTCCACGGCGCACCCACCCTGTACCGGCTCACCGATGACGACACCGCCCGCCGGGCACGGCTCGAACTGCGCCTGACACCCGGGCTGCAAGCCTTCGCCTTCACCTTCGGCTGATCGTCGGGACCGCCGGGCGCCGGTGTCCCCGGCGTCCGGCGGTCCCCTCCTCAGAACGGGTGCCCGGCGGGCGTGGTACGGGCCGTGGTCCAGCGGAGTTCCGTGAAGGCGTCGAGGTTCGCCTCGCCGCCGAAGCGGGCCCCGGTGCCGGAGGCGCCGACCCCGCCGAAGGGGGCCACCGCCTCGTCGTTCACCGTCTGGTCGTTGATGTGCGCGATGCCGGTCGGGATCCGCGCGGCCAGGTCGAGCCCGCGTGCCGCGTCGCGGGTGACGATGCCGAGGGAGAGGCCGTAGGGCCCGGCGGAGGCCAGCTCCACCGCCTCGTCCTCCGTGGCGAAGGACCGTACGGGCGCCACGGGGCCGAAGACCTCCTCGGCGTAGGCGGGCGTGTCGTCCCCGGCGCCCGCCAGCACGGTCGGGCGGTAGAAGAGCTCGCGGTGGGTGCCTCCGGCGACGAGCTTGGCGCCGGCGGCGGTGCTGGCCTCCACCAGGGCGTGGACCCGCTCCAGCTGGGCGCGGTCGATCAGCGGGCCGAGGTGCACCTGCTCGCGGTACGGGTCCCCCACGGCCAGCTCCTCGGCGCGCGCGGCCAGCCGCTCCACGTACTCGTCGTAGAGCGAG
Source organism: Streptomyces sp. NPDC047014 (assembly GCF_040644195.1). Classification (NCBI taxonomy): domain Bacteria; kingdom Bacillati; phylum Actinomycetota; class Actinomycetes; order Kitasatosporales; family Streptomycetaceae; genus Streptomyces; species Streptomyces sp. NPDC047014. Next base: position 23,499 of record NZ_JBEYVX010000078.1, read on the forward strand.
GCGTGCACCAGGTGGCGGCCGGCGGTCATGCAGATCTGGCCCTGGTGGAAGAAGGAGCCCCAGGACGCCTGGGCGACGGCGGCGTCGAGATCCGCGTCGCGCAGGACGACGAGGGCGGAGTTGCCGCCCAGTTCGAGGTGGGCGCGCTTGAGGTGACGGCCCGCCAGTTCACCGACGGCCCGGCCGGAGGCGGTGGATCCGGTGAAGGAGATCACCCGTACCCGGGGGTCCGCGACCACGGCGGCGCCCGTGTCGGCGCCCCCGGGCAGGACGTGCAGCAGCCCGGCGGGCAGTCCGGCGGCGGCGAACACGGCGGCGAGCGCGAGCCCGCCGCAGACGGCGGTGCGCCGGTCCGGCTTGAGCAGCACGGCGTTGCCGAGGGCGAGGGCCGGGGCGACGGAGCGGATCGCGAGGATCAGCGGGGCGTTGAAGGGGGCCACGACTCCGACCACACCGGCCGGCACCCGGCGGGTGAACGACAGCCGGGGGGCCTCGCTGGGCAGCACCTGCCCGGCCGGGCGGGAGGCGAGGGCGGCGGCCTCGTAGCACTCCTGCGCGGCCACGTGCAGCTCGAAGCCGGCCTTGCCCGGGATGGAGCCGGACTCGCGCACCAGCCACTGCCGCAGTTCCTCGGCGTGGGCGGTGAAGAGGTCCCCGGCGCGGCGCAGCACGGCCGCCCGCTCGGGGTGGGAGGTGCGCGCCCAGTCCTGCTGCGCCGCCCGCGCGCGTTCGGCGGCGTCGGCCACGTCGGCGGGGGCGGCGAGGGTGAGGGTGGCGAGGGTGCGGCCGGTGGCGGGTTCGACGACGGGGGCTTCGCCGCCGGTGAGGGTGGGTCCGTCCTGCCAGAGCGTCGGATCGAGGAGCGGCATGGCGCGGGTGCCTCCGGGTGGGGATGGGCGGGGTGCCGGACGAGGGGGGCGGCGGCACGCGCCATCGTGCCAGACCGGAGGCATCATCTCTGTTCAGTTATAGGGCAGTTGACGGCGCGCCCTGACCGGAAACGATCGACGCCGTGGCCGGACGACCCGCGCCCGGGTCCCGGCCACCCATCCCTGCCGTCAGCGCTCCAGGACCAGGGCGATGCCCTGCCCGACCCCGATGCAGAGCGCCGCCATGCCCGTGCCGGAGCCCGCCGCCGCCAGCTGGTGGGCGACCGCGCCCGCCAGCCGGGCGCCCGAGGCGCCGAGCGGGTGGCCGATCGCGATGGCGCCGCCGCGCGGGTTGACCACGGCCGGGTCCAGCTCCGGCCAGGCCGCCAGGCAGCCCAGCGCCTGCGCCGCGAAAGCCTCGTTGAGTTCGAGGACGCCCAGGTCACCCAGGCCGCGCCCGGCCTTGCCGAGGGCGCGCCGCACGGCGTCCACCGGGCCGAGGCCGAAGAGCTGCGGCTCGATCCCGGTGACGGCGGAGGCGCTGATCCGGGCCAGCGGCTCCCGGCCGGTGGCGGCCAGGCCCGCCTCGTCGGTGAGCAGCAGCGCGGCGGCGCCGTCGTTGAGCGGGGAGGCGTTGCCGGCCGTGACCGTGCCCCGGCCGTCCGTACGGAAGGCCGGCTTGAGCCGGGCCAGCGCCTCGGGTGTGGAGCCCTCGCGGATGCACTCGTCGCGCGCCAGGTCCACGCCCTCGTACGGGACGACCTCGTCCGCGTAGAGACCGGCGGCCCAGGCGGCCGCGGCCTTGCGGTGGCTGTCCAGCGCGAAGGCGTCCTGGGCCTCACGCGTGATCGCGTACTTGTCGGCGACGAGTTCGGCGCCCTCACCGAGGGACACCGTCCAGTCGGCGGGCATCCGCGGGTTCGTCATCCGCCAGCCCAGCGTGGTCGACCACATCTGCTGGTGTCCGGCCGGGAAGGCCCGCTCCGGCTTCTGCACCACCCAGGGGGCGCGGCTCATGGACTCGACGCCGCCCGCGACGGCCACGGAGGCGTCGCCCAGCGCGATGGCCCGGGCGGCCTGGATCACGGCCTCCAGGCCGGATCCGCAGAGCCGGTTGACGGTGACCCCGGGGACGCTCACCGGCAGCCCGGCCAGCAGCACCGCCATCCGGGCCACGTCGCGGTTGTCCTCGCCCGCGCCGTTCGCGTCGCCGAAGACCACGTCGTCGATGCGCGCCGGGTCCAGGTCGGGCGTACGGTCCACCAGCGCGCGCACCACATGCGCGGCGAGGTCGTCCGGCCGGACCCCGGCGAGGGCGCCGCCGAACTTGCCGATCGGGGTGCGGACGGCGTCGACCACGTAGACGTCGCGGACGGTGCGGATGCTCATGGGGGCTCTCCTGGGCGGATCCGTACGGGCGGCGGCGCGGCGGTGCCGGTGTGGACACCGGGGCACGCCGCCGGGCACGCCCGGTGGGGCGCGCCCGCAGTCTCCGTCCGCAGGTCACCGCCTGTCAACGGCCCCCGGGAGGGGCGCAGCGGCCGCCGGGCCGGTTCAGGTCGACTCCCGGTGCACGGCCTCCGCCCGCATCAGGCCGTGCCGCTCGGTGACCTCGCCCGGCTCCCGTACCGCGTGGTCCACCAGCGCCGCCAGGTGGTCGCCGGTGGGCATCTCGATGCGGACCGTGCTGAGCCGGGGCCGCAGCAGCCGCCCGACGAGCAGGTCGTCGGCGCCGACGACGGCCACGTCCTCGGGGATGCGCAGCCCCTCGTCCTGGAGGGCCCGCATGAGGAGCATCGCGTACTCGTCGTTGTACGCGAAGACCCCGTCCAGCCGCAGGGAGCGCCAGCGGGCCGCGAGCGCCGCGGCCGACTCCTCCGAGCAGGCCAGGGGCAGCGGCTCGACCCACGCGCCCGGGACGGAGCGGGCGCCCGCGAGCCGGGGCGCGGAGAACAGGCCCATGCCCTCCTCCCGCGGCACCACCACCCCGATCCGCGGCCGTCCTCGCTCGACGAGGTGGGCGGCGGCGCGGGCGCCGACCTCGCGCTGGTCCATGACCAGGGCGTGCGCCCCGGGCACGGTCTCCGGGCCCATGGTGATCACCGCGCGGGCGCCGGCCCGGCGCAGGGTGGCCACGTGGTGCGCGGAGAGGGTGATCTCGCCGAGGGAGATCACCGCGACGGGGCGCAGTTCGGCCCAGGCCCGCGCGGCCTCGTCCCCGCCGAGGCCGAGGCTGCCGTACTGCACGACGGTGTAGTCGAGGCGGCGCAGGGCCCGTTGGAGTTCGTCGAGGAAGGTGCTGTAGAGCGGTCCGGCCGGTACGTGCGAGGTGGGCAGCAGCACGATGCGGGTGTGTCCGGCGCGCAGGCTGCGGGCGGCGGCGTGCGGGACGTAGCCGAGCTCTTCGGCGGCCTCGCGGACCCTGCGGCGGGTGGGTTCGCTGATGCGGACGGCCTCGGCGTTGTTCAGCACGTACGAGACGGTCGCGCGCGACACGCCCGCGCGCCGGGCCACGTCCGCGCTGGTCGGGACGGGGGGCGTCGGCGCCTTGGGCTGCGGCGGGATCGATGAGTGAGCCATTGCCGAGGCATCCTTCCAGAGCGGCGGGGCCTCGGATCCGGCGGATGGCCGGAAACGGAGGCCATGATCGATGCCGGAGACCGAGGTCATGATCAATGCTGGTGCCATGACGAGCGAGACGACGTTTCACGAGGCGGCACCGCCGCCCCCGGCGGCCCCGATACCGCCGCCGCCCGCGGCCTACCACCGGATGGGCCTGGTCGCCGGGCGGCACGAGTGGTGGCGGCCGGTGGCCGGGACGGGGATGGTGTTCGGGGGCGCCTTCCTGCTGATGCTGGTGGTGATCGCCGTCACGGAGACCGCGGGGGTGGTCCTGGACCGGCCGGTCGACGCCGAGGGCATGGTGACCTGGGGCGGCCTCGGTGATCTCGCCCTCTCCCTGCTGGCGATAGCGCTGGCGACCCCCGTGGTCCTGCTGGCGGCGTACGCCGTGCAGGGCCGCGCGCCGGGGACGGTGGCCTCGGTCGAGGGCCGCCTGCGGTGGCGGCGGCTGGCCGGGTGCCTCGCGCCGGCGCTGCCGCTGGCCCTGCTCACGATGGGGATCCTGGCGCTGCTGCCGTCCCCGCCGGACGGGGACGGCGGGTCGGAGTGGGCGGGTACCTCGGCCTTCCTCACCGCGCTCGCCGTCCTGTGGGTGCTGGTGCCGTTCCAGGCGGCGGCCGAGGAGTACATGTTCCGCGGCTGGCTGCTCCAGGCCGTCGGCTCGTGGTTCCGCTCGCCGTGGGTGGCGATCGCCCCGCAGGCGGTGCTGTTCGCGGCGGCCCATGGCTGGGGCACGGTCTGGGGCTTCGCCGATCTGGTGGTGTTCGGTTTGGTGACGGGCTGGCTGACCGTCCGTACCGGTGGTCTGGAGGCCGCCATCGCCCTGCACGTCCTCAACAACCTGGTGTCGATGAGCATCGCGGCCGCGTTCGCCGGCGGGCTGGACTCGGACGAGACCGCCGCCGACATGGACGCGGCGGCGGTGGCGGTGGACGTGCCCGTCCTGCTGCTCTACGCGGCGGCCGTGCTGTGGATGACGCGCCGCCGCGAGCGCGCGGGCGGCGGCTGACCGGCGGGCCGCGGCCGATTCCGCGGGCCGCGCCGTTCCGTGGTCGGGTCCGTCAGCCGCCGGTGCCTCTGCCCGCCCCCTCTCTCTGCGGGTCCACCTGCCGCAGTTCGGCGAGGAGTTCGGTCTGACCGGCCAGGAGCTCGGTGAGGATCCGCCGGGCCGCGCGCAGGAGTTCCGCGACATCGCCGCCGGCGAGGGCGTAGCTGACGGTCGCCCCGTCGCGGATGGAGATCACGATGCCGGAGCGGCGCAGTACCGCCAACTGCTGCGAGAGGTTGGACGCTTCGACGTCTATCGCGGCCAGCAGGTCGCGTACGGGGACGGGTCCGTTCTGCAGGAGTTCCAGGACACGGATGCGGACCGGGTGCCCGAGCATGCGGAAGAACTCGGCTTTTGCCTGGTAGAGGGGTACCTGCATTCCCATGGGTGCTCCTGCTGTTGCGTCAAACCTCGGCCGGGGCCGCGCGGGCGTGCAGCCTGCCCGGCCGGCCACCGGTACCCATCATTCGTGCGGACCGGCCCACGCACACCCATGTATTACCGGTTTCAGACTTGCCGGATTGAAGATTTCTTCAATTTGTGGGCATGCGTGGGCGCGGAAATACCGCTGTCAGAGGTCCAGGTTGGCCTCGATGCGCTTGAGCTGATGGCGGGCCATGGCCAGGTTGGACTTGGTCTTGTCGAGTACGACGTACAGGAACAGCCCGTCGTTCCCACGGCGCTTGAGCAGCCTGATCAGGTGGTACTGGCCGCCGAGGGTGATCAGGACGTCCTCGATCTCGTCCTTGAGGCCCAGCATCTCCATGGTGCGGACCTTGGCCCGGATCACATCGGTGTTCCCGGCCGCGGCGACCGTCAGGTCCAGGTCCTTGCCGCCGCCGATGGTGCCCAGTGCCATACCGCTGGTGTAGTCCACGAGCGCGGCTCCCACCGCCCCCTCGATCGACGTGATCGTCTCCTTCAACGACACCTCTACGTTCGCCACGGCGTCCGCTCCCTTGGTTGCACGGTCCACGTCCGGCGCTCAAGTCCCACCCGCACCGGATCACTTGTGAGCTTCACGCTACCGAGCGTGCGCGAGGACGTGAGGGGAACAGGGGATTGCGTGGAATGTCTACTCAAGGGGGAAATGTCCGGGCCGGAGGCATATGCCGCAGGGAAGGCGGCGGACCCCGCACTCGCCGGCCTGTGCCACCGCCGTGGTCGTCGTACTCCAGTCCCCGGCGCCCGCGCGGT
>NZ_JBEYVX010000079.1:0-28853 GCF_040644195.1 Streptomyces sp. NPDC047014
GGACGGCGGCCTCCTCGCGCAGCCGGCGCAGCGCCGTGGCCTCGTCGGCGGCGTCGCCGGTGCCGGACAGCAGGGCGGAGGTCTCGGCGACGGCCCGGCCGACGGCGTCCAGCAGATCCTGGCCGGGCGGCAGCGGGGCCTTGCCCGGCGGGGGCGCGGGCAGATGCAGCAGCCGGCCCAGGAGGGTACGGACGGCCAGCCCCGCGTGCGAGAGGGCCCGGTCGTGCAGGCCGGGCCCCGCGGGCCGGTCGGCCTCGTCCACGCGCAGCGGGCGCAGCGACTCCCCGGCGGCGTGGACGGCGGCCACCGTGGCGGCGGAGAGGGTGTAGGGCGGCCGGTTCAGCTCGGCGGCGCAGCGCACGGCGACCGTGCCCGCCTCGGCGGCGATCCGCCGGTAGGTGGGGCCGCGCGGCTCGGGCAGCACGAACAGCTCGGCGAGGACCAGCAGGGCCAGCCCGGCGGTCACGCCCAGGAGCCGCTGGCCGAGGGTGTCGGGGAGGTAGGGCGGAAAGCTCGGCATGATGTACAGCAGTTGCAGCCCGGGGGTGGCCCCGGCGGCGCGGGGCCCGGCCGCGGCGACGAAGGCGAGCAGGAAGCCGATCACGAGCATGCCGGCGACGGCGGCCCAGGTCCGTACGGCGAGGAAGGTGCCGGCGGTCACCAGCAGCCAGATCGCGGGGGTGGTCCGCACCATGACGGCGGCCCGCTGGCGCCCGGTGCCCGGGATATGGGAGAGGGCGGCCATGGAGACGACGCCGAAGAGGGCGTAGGTGGCCGCCACGGGCTGGTCCAGCCCGTAGAGGAACAGGTAGAAGCCGCCGCATGCGGCGAGGGTGGTGCGGATCGCGCGCCGCGCCACCGTGCCGGGGCCGCGGCCCGCGCGTCCGTCGCGTTCGGCACCCACCACTCCAACCACCACTCCAGCATCGGGCCGCCGGGCGGAAGCCACCACCCGCCGGCGGCGCCCGGGGCGGGCTTGCCGCGGGGCGCGGGCTCCGGGTTTAATGAATGAACAGTCATTTATGAACGACGGGAGGTGGGCGCACGTGGCACGCCCTCGCGGTGTCGAGGACGAGGTGATCCTGCGCGCGACCGCGCGGGTCATGGGCCGGGTCGGGCCCGCCGGGTTCACCCTGGCCGCCGTGGCCCGCGAGGTGGGCCTCGTCCCCGGCACTCTGGTGCAGCGCTTCGGCTCCAAGCGCGGTCTGCTGCTGGCGCTGGCCGGGCTGTCCGCGCGGGAGGCGGGCGAGGCGGCCGGACGGGTGCGCGGCACCGGCGGGTCCGCGCTCGGCGCGCTGACCGCCCTCGCCACGGACTCCGCCGCCGGGATGGGCACCCCGGAGAGCTTCGCCCACCACCTGGCCTTCCTGTGCGCCGACCTCACCGACCCGGAGCTGCGCGCCCACGCCCTGACCGTGCACCGCGCGCAGGACCGGGCGGTCACGGAGCTGCTGACGGAGGCCGTGGCCCTGGGCGAGCTCCGCCCGGACACGGAGGTGACCGCGCTCGCCCGCACCGTACGGGCCGTCACCACCGGGGCCGGACTGAGCTGGGCGCTCGACCACCACGGCGGGCTGGCGGAGCGGATCCGGCAGGAGCTCGACGCCGTCCTGCGCCCCCACCTCGCGCCGGGCCGGCCGGCTCCCGGCACCCCCCACGACCACCCCGCCGAGCAGGAGGCAGAGCAGACATGACGACCGGGACACACCCGCTGGCCGGACAGGTCGCCCTCGTCGCCGGCGGCACCCGCGGCGGCGGACGGGGCATCGCCGTCGCCCTCGGGTCCGCCGGCGCGACGGTGTACGTCACCGGGCGCAGCAGCTCCGCCGGGCGCTCCGACCTGGACCGCCCGGAGACCATCGAACAGACGGCCGCCGCCGTCACGGCCGCCGGGGGCACGGGCATCCCGGTCCGCACGGACCACAGCAGCCAGGAGGAGGTGCGCGCCCTCGTCGGCCGGATCGCCGCCGAGCAGGACGGGCGGCTCGACGTGCTGGTGAACTGCGTGTGGGGCGGCGATCCGCTGACCGACTGGGAGCACCCGCTGTGGGAGCAGGACCTCGACCGCGGCCTGCGGCTGGTGCGGCAGGCGGTGGAGACCCATGTCATCACCAGCCGGTACGCGCTCCCGCTCATGGTCGCCCGGGGGCGCGGGCTGGTCGTGGAGGTCACCGACGGCAACACCGCCCGCTACCGCGGCTCGTTCTTCTACGACCTGGCGAAGTCCTCCGTGATCCGGCTCGCCGTCGCGCAGGCGGCCGAGCTCAGGCCGCACGGGATCGCCGCCGTCGCGATCACCCCCGGCTTCCTGCGCTCGGAGGCCATGCTGGACCATTTCGGGGTCACCGAGGCCGACTGGCGCGACGGCGTGGCGCAGGACCCGGACTTCGCCCACTCCGAGAGCCCCGCCTATCTGGGGCGGGCCGTCGCGGCCCTGGCCGCCGACCCGGGGGTCATGGCCAAGTCGGGCCGCGCGCTGGCCACCTGGGGGCTCTACGAGGAGTACGGGTTCACCGACGCGGACGGCAGCCGTCCGGACTTCGCCGCGCACTGGGCGCGGAACCTGGAGGAGGAGCACGGCCCGCTCGGGGACCCGCTCTGACCGGCGCCGCCGCCCGCGCCGGGCAGTGGTAGAACAGCCGGATGGACGAAGCGCGGGCCAGGGACGTACTGACGGCATCGGGTCTCGCGGCCGGTCTCGCGGCGGGCGGAGGCGCGGGCCCCGCGCTGCTCGCGCTCGGCGAGAACGCCGTGTTCGCCGTCGGGGACCTGGTGGTCAAGGTCGGCCGGGAGGCGGCCCTGCTGGAGCGGGCCGCGCGGGAACTGGCGGTGGCGGGCTGGTTCGCGGAATGCGGGATCCCGGCGGTGCGGGCGGCCGAGCCGGAGCCCCGGATGGTGGAGGGGCATCCGCTGACCGTCTGGCACCGGCTCCCGGACGCGGTCCGGCCCGCCGGGGCCGGGGACCTGGCGGTGCTGCTGCGGGCCGTGCACGCCCTGCCCGCGCCGCCGTTCGCGCTGCCCGCACGCGATCTGCTGGCGGGTGTCGACCGCTGGCTGCGGCTGGCGGGGGACGCGGTGGACCCGGCCGACGTCGCGTACCTGCGGGCGCGCGGGGACGCGTACGCGGCACGGATCGCGGCCCTGCCCCCGCACCTGACCCCGGGGCCGATCCACGGCGACGCCCTGCCCCGCAATGTCCACGTGGGCCCGGACGGCCCGGTCCTGGTCGACCTGGAGACCGTCTCGGCCGATCTGCGGGAGCACGACCTGGTGGTGATGGCCCTCGCCCGCGACCGCTACGGCCTGCCCGCCGCGGAGTACGAGGCGTTCACGGCGGCGTACGGGTGGGACGTGCGGGAGTGGGAGGGCTGCGCGGTCCTGCGCGGCGCGCGCGAGACGGCGAGCTGCGCCTGGGTGGCCCAGCACGCTCCCGGCAACCCCCGGGCCCGCTCCGAGTTCCACCGCCGCGTGGCCTCGCTCCGCGAAGGCGACCCGGAAATCCGCTGGCACTCCTTCTGACGCCCCGATACCAAGGTCCCATGGACATCCCCGTCACGGTCCACCACGCCCGGCTCGGCCCGCGCGCGTACCAGGTGGTCCGCCCCGCCCGGCCCCTGGAGCACGCCGCGCTCCTGGACACCGGCCACTACCTGAACGCGTACCTCGACCAGGCCGCCGCCCGCACCGTCGCCGCGCTGTGGCACCTGGCGGCCGCCTCCCCGCGCACGCTGGTCCACCTGCCACTGCGCCCGCCCGGCACCGGCTCCCCCGAGGCGGGAGGACCCCGCCCCCTGGACCTGGTCCTGCTGCACCACACACTCCAGTTCGCCCCGGCGCACTGGAAGGAGCTCCGGCGCCGGCTCGGCCCGGGCACCCGGCGCACCATGAGCCCACCCGCGCGGGCGGCGGCGGAGCCGGACCGTACGACGGTGCACCACGCGGGCCGTCGCGACGTACTGGTCGAGCACACACATGCCGAGACGCTGTTCCTGACGGGCAGCGCGAAGGCGTTCCGGCGCACCGCCGGGGTCTTCCACGAGATCGCCGACAACGGCCCGGCCCACTGGCGCGATCCCGCCCGCCGCGGACACTGCTGCGCCCGCCTGGACCCCGGCGGCCCGCACGCCCGCGAGCTGCACGTGGAGTACGCCGAGTCTGCCGAGTTCGGCGAGGCGGATCCGGCGGCGTGATGCTCCCCGCCCCGACGCGCCGGATCAGGCCGGTATGAGGGCCCGCAGCGGCCAGGCGCCGTCGATCACCGCGTCCGGGGTGCCCTGGCGGCGCAGGTAGGACTGGAAGTCCCGGGCCCAGCGGGCGTGCCAGGTGCCCTGCTGGGCGTGCAGGTCGGCCGGGGTGAGCGCGGCCACGCCCGGGTGGCGTTCGGCTATGGCGCGTGCCACATGGACGGCGGCCAGCGCGTCCGCCCCCGCGTCGTGCGCGGCGTCCAGGGTCACCCCGTACACCCCGCAGACCGCCTCCAGGGTGCGCTTGCCGCGCCGGTAGCGGTCGACGGCCCGGTCTATGGTCAGCGGGTCCACCACCGGCCCGGTCTGCGCCCCGCCCAGCCGCTCGGCCAGCGACGGCAGCCCGTGCCGGGCCAGTTCGGCGCTGAGCAGGGTCAGGTCGAAGGCCGCGTTGTACGCGACGACCACCGCGCCCGCCCGCCAGTGCCCGACGAGCGCCCGCGCGACCTCCTCCGCGACCTCCCGCGCCGGGCGGCCCTCCGCGACGGCCCGCTCCGTACTGATCCCGTGGATGGCCGAGGCTTCCTCCGGGATCGGTATCCCGGGATCCGCGAGCCAGCCGCGCCGCTCGCGCACGATCCCGTCCCGCACCTCGACCACGGCCGCCGTCACGATCCGGGACTCGCCCGGCTCCGTGCCCGTCGTCTCCAGGTCGAATCCGATCAGCACCCGGCCGTGCCAGTCCCCCGTACCGCGCTGGTCCTCCACCCCGTGTCCCTCCCCCGTACACCTTCGGTCAACGGGTTTCAGCCTGCCACGGGCCACTGACAAGCCGGACGACCGGCCCCTCCGGCCGCGCTCACGACACCGGGCGCGAGTCCTCCCACATCGACTCGAACTCCTCCCGGTAGGTGGCGAACAGCCCGTGGTCGGCGTCCTTCGGCACCCCGCGCCCGCCGCCCCGCAGCACCAGCACGGGCGACTCCATGCCGCGCGCCCGCCGCAGGTACGACTGGACCACCGCGATCCCCGAGGACTGGCCCTCCACCAGGTAGGCGGTGAAGCGCGGTGTCTCGTCGAAGACGTGGATCTCGAAGCGCGAGGGGTCGCGCAGCCCGGCCCGCACCCGCCGCACGTGCAGGATGTTCATCTCCACCGACCGGCTCAGCTCGCCCTTGCGCAGCCCCAGCTCCCGTTCCCGCCGCTTGACCGCGCTGCTCGCCGGATTCAGGAAGAGCAGCCGCACCCGGCAGCCGGCCTCCGTGAGCCGGACGAGTCTTCGCCCCGAGAAGTTCTGGACCAGCAGGTTCAGCCCTATGCCGATGGCGTCGAGCCGGCGCGCGCCCCCGAACAGGTCCTCGGCCGGCAGATTGCGCTGGAGCCGCACCCGGTCGGGGTGGACGGAGACCACGTCCGCGTACCGGTCGCCCACCAGGTCCTCGACGGCGTCGATCGGCAGCCGGTCCGCGCCCGGGCTGCCCGCGCCCCCGCCCAGTACCTCCAGCAGCCGCGACGAGGCCCGCTCGGCCTGCTCCAGCACCGGCCGCGACAGGGCCCGGTTGCGGGAGACCACGTTCCGGGTGACCTCCAGCTCGTCGAGCGCGAGCTCGATCTCCCGCCGGTCGTCGAAGTACGGCTCGAAGCACGGCCAGTGCTGGACCATCAGCTCCCGCAGCTGGGGCAGGGTCAGGAAGCTCAGCACGTTGTCGTCGGCCGAATCCAGCAGGTAGCCCTTGCGCCGGCTGACCTCGCGCACGGCGACGGCCCGCTGGACCCACTCCTGCCCGGCGGGCCCGGCCGCGGCGACCACCCAGTCGTCCCCGCCGTGCACCGGCTCGTAGATCGGCCGGAGCACCGCGCCGACGACCGAGCGCAGCCGCTGTTCGATCAGATTGAGCCAGATATAGGCGCGCCCGGCCCGCTGGGCCCGCGTACGGACCTCGGTCCACGCCTCCGCGCCCCAGTCCAGCTCGGCGCCGGGCCGCGCGTCCCCGCTCTCGCCCGGTGAGCCCGGTGAGCCCGGTCCGCCCGGTGAGCCCGGCCCGCCCGGTCCCCCCGGTCCGCCCGCCAGGGAGACCGCCCCGGCCGGGACCCCCGACGGCGCCCCGCCGGGAACACCGCCCGGTGCGTCCGCCGGACCACCCTCGTGACTGCTGTCACCAGGGGGAAGCTCCAGACCTCCCGAGCTCACCCGTGCACCGCCTTCTGCGTCTGGACGCCCGTCTCCAGTGATCACGGAAGGGTATCCCGCGCGCGCGGCCCGGTGCAGCCCGATGGCCCGCACACGGACTGTCCATTGACCCATTATCGGATGCGCGGACAGTCCGCTGACCCGCCTATCGGCTCTGCGGGTCACCCGGTAGGACCACTCCCAAGTCCGCGCGTGGGACCCCACTTTCGGGGAAGATCTGGCAGTGACGCGGTCCACGCCGGATGATCCGGGACATCTCCGAGACAGGGAAGAGTCGTTGCCCATGCAGGTCTGGCCGGGACAGGCGTATCCCCTCGGCGCCACCTATGACGGTGCCGGAACCAATTTCGCGGTCTACTCCGAGGCCGCACGACGTATCGAGCTGTGCCTCCTGCACGACGACGGCTCGGAGACAGCCGTCGAACTGCGTGAGACGGACGCCTTCGTCCGGCACGCCTACCTGCCGGGCATCATGCCCGGCCAGCGCTACGGCTTCCGGGTGCACGGCCCGTACGAGCCCGAGCGCGGGCTGCGCTGCAACGCGGCCAAGCTGCTGCTCGACCCGTACGCGCGGGCCATCAGCGGCAGCGTCGACTGGGGCGAGCAGGTGTACGGCTACCACTTCGGCCGCCCCGACTCGCGCAACGACCTGGACTCCGCCCCGCACACCATGAGTTCGGTCGTGGTCAATCCGTACTTCGACTGGGCCAACGACCGGCCGCCGCGCCACGAGTACCACCACACCGTGCTGTACGAGGCGCACGTCAAGGGGCTGACCATGCGTCATCCCGAGCTGCCCGAGGAACTGCGCGGTACGTACGGCGCGCTCGCCCATCCGGCGGTCATCGGCCACCTCACCAAGCTGGGCGTGACGGCGCTGGAGCTGATGCCCGTCCACCAGTTCGTCCATGACCACCGGCTGGCCAACGACGGGCTGAGCAACTACTGGGGCTACAACACGATCGGCTTCTTCGCCCCGCACAACGGCTACGCCTCGGGCGACCGCGGCCAGCAGGTGCTGGAGTTCAAGTCGGCGGTCCGGGCCCTGCACGAGGCGGGGATCGAGGTGATCCTCGACGTGGTCTACAACCACACCGCCGAGGGCAACCACCTGGGCCCGACCCTGTCCTTCCGGGGGCTGGACAACGCCTCGTACTACCGGCTCACGGACGACCAGCGGCACTACATGGACACCACCGGCACCGGGAACTCGCTGCTGATGCGGTCCCCGCACGTGCTCCAGCTGATCATGGACTCGCTGCGCTACTGGGTCACCGAGATGCATGTGGACGGCTTCCGCTTCGACCTGGCCGCGACCCTGGCCCGGCAGTTCCACGAGGTGGACCGGCTCTCGTCCTTCTTCGACCTGGTGCAGCAGGATCCGGTGGTCAGCCAGGTGAAGCTGATCGCGGAGCCGTGGGACCTGGGCGAGGGCGGCTACCAGGTGGGCAACTTCCCGCCGCTGTGGACGGAGTGGAACGGCAAGTACCGCGACACCGTACGGGACCTGTGGCGCGGGCAGCCGCGCACCCTGGCGGAGTTCGCGGGGCGGCTGACGGGCTCCTCGGACCTCTACCAGGACGACGGCCGGCGCCCGCTGGCGTCGATCAACTTCACCACCTGCCACGACGGGTTCACCCTGAACGACCTCGTCTCGTACAACGAGAAGCACAACGAGGCCAACCGGGAGGGCAACCGGGACGGCGAGAGCCACAACCGGTCCTGGAACTGCGGGGTGGAGGGGCCGACGGAGGATCCGGAGGTGCTGGCGCTGCGCGAGCGCCAGATGCGCAACTTCATGGCCACCCTGCTGCTGTCGCAGGGGGTGCCGATGCTCAGCCACGGCGACGAGTTCGGCCGGACGCAGGGCGGCAACAACAACGCCTACTGCCAGGACAACGAGCTGTCGTGGGTGGGCTGGCCGGAGCCCGGCAAACCGGCCCCGGCGCTGCTGGAGTTCACCCGGCAGATGGTGTGGCTGCGGCGCGACCACCCGGTGTTCCGGCGCCGCCGGTTCTTCCACGGGCGGCCGGTGGAGGGCACCCACGACGAGCTGTCCGACATCGCCTGGTTCACCCCGCACGGGGAGGAGATGCGGGCGCGGGACTGGCAGGCGCAGCACGCGCGGGCGCTGACCGTGTTCCTCAACGGCGAGGCGATCTCGGAGCCGGGCAGCCGCGGGGAGCGGATCACGGACGATTCCTTCCTGCTGATGTTCAACGCGGCGGCCGAGCCGCAGGAGTTCACGATCCCGGCGGGGCACGGCGCGCAGTGGCGGCTGGTGGTGGACACCTCCCGCCCGGAGGTGCTGCCGCCGGGTTCGGGCTCGCAGTACGCGGCGGGCGACCGGGTCCCGCTGGCGGGCCGCTGCCTGGTCCTCCTGCAGCGCCCGGCGTGAGGGCAGCCGGGGCGGGCGGCGCGAGCCGTCCCGCCCCGGCTCCCGGGACCGTCGCGGTCACCCGGATGCGTGGGCCGAGGGACAGAAGGCGGCCAGGCTGGGTACGTACGTTCTCATGAGCCAGCAGCGTCCGACCCCCGCCGCCCCGCCGCCCCGCACCCCGGCGTCGACCTACCGCCTCCAGCTGCGTCCGGAGTTCCCCTTCGCGGCCGCCGAGGCGGCCGTGCCCCACCTCGCCTCGCTCGGCGTGTCGCATCTGCACCTCTCCCCCGTCCTGGAGGCCGCGCCCGGCTCGACGCACGGCTACGACGTCACCGACCACTCCCGCGTACGGGACGAGCTCGGCGGCGAGAACGGCCTGCGGGCCCTCTCCGCCACGGCCCGCGCGCACGGGCTCGGGCTGGTCCTGGACATCGTGCCGAACCATATGGCCGTACCGACCCCGCTCCGGCTGAACCACCCCCTGTGGGAGGTCCTGCGCGAGGGCCCGGCCTCGCCGTACGCCCGCTGGTTCGACATCGACTGGGAGGCGGGCGGCGGGCAGGTCGTACTGCCACTGCTCGGCGGCCCGGCGGACGCCCATGAGCTGCGCGCCGAGGGCGGGGTCCTGCGCCACGGCGAGCTGGAGTTCCCGCTGCGCGAGGGCACCGCCGGGCTGCCGCTGCCCGAGCTGCTGGCCGCGCAGTGGTACCGGCCGGCCTGGTGGCGGGAGGGCACCAAGGCGCTGAACTACCGGCGATTCTTCACCATCTCGGACCTGATCGGGGTCCGCGTCGAGGACCCGGAGGTGTTCACCGCCACCCACGCGAAGGTGCTGGAGCTGGTCCGCGACGGCGTCGCGCAGGGGCTGCGGATCGACCACGTGGACGGCCTGGCCGACCCGGAGCAGTACCTCCGCCGGCTCCGGGCGGCCGCGGGCGAGCACTGCTGGGTGGTGGTGGAGAAGATCCTGGCCCGCGAGGAGCGGCTGCCCTCCGCCTGGCCGGTCGCGGGCACCACCGGCTACGACGCCCTGCACCGGGTGGACGGGGTCTTCGCCGACCCGGAGGGCGCCACCGAACTGGCCGCGCAGTACGTGAAGTTCACCGGCCTGCCCTCCTGGGACGGAACGGCCGAGGCCGCCGCCCGCGAGGTGCTGACCGGCGACCTCTCCGCCGAACTGGACACCCTGGAGCGGTGGTCCGGCCCGGAACTGGCGCCGGCCGTCCGCGAGTTGCTGATCGCCTACCCGGTCTACCGCCCGTACCCCGGCGAGAGCGAACTGCCGCGCAGCGCCCGGGAGCGGGCGGCCCGCGAGACCGGTCCGGCCGCGGTGGCCGCCGTACGGGAACTGCTCCTGCGGGATCCGGCCTTCGCCGCCCGCTTCGCCCAGACCTCGGCGGCCCTGCGCGCCAAGTCCCTGGAGGACCGGGCCTTCTACCGGTACGCGCCCCTGCTGTCGGCCACCGAGGTCGGCGGCGAGCCGGGCCGACCCGCGGTGGCGCCCGCGGAGTTCCACGCGTACTGCGCCGAGCTGGAGCGGGACTGGCCCGCGAGCGGGACGGTGCTCTCCACGCACGACACCAAGCGCAGTGCGGACGTCCGGGCCCGGATCTCGGCGCTGTCCCAGGCGCCGGAGGCGATGGGCCGCCCCGAGGGCGCCGACCCGCACCTGGCATGGACGGCCCGGCAGACCGCGCTGGGCCTGGGCCCCGTCCCCGAGGCCGTGCCCCGGCTGGCCGACGCCCTGCTCAAGGCCGTGCGCGAGGCCGCCCTGCGCACCAGCTGGACCGAGCCCGACGCGGACTACGAGGCGGCCGTGCCCGCGTACGCCCGCACCCCGCTCGACCTGCCGCCGGAGCTGGCGGAGGCGGCCCGCGCGAACCTCCTCGGGATGGCGCTGCTGCACCTGGCGATGCCGGGGGTGCCGGAGGTGTACCAGGGCGCGGAGACCGAGTACCGGGCGCTGGTGGACCCGGACAACCGGCGGCCCGCGTACTTCCCCGCCGGGGAGCTGGCCCGGCTGGACGGCGGCGCGGCGGCGGAGGGCCCGGCCGAGGAGAAGCTGGCCCTGACCGCCGCTCTGCTGCGGCTGCGGCGGGACCGCCCGGAGCTGTTCCGCGGCTACACCCCGGTGACGGCCGAGGGGCCGGCGGCCGAGCATCTCGTGGCCTTCACGCGCGGTCCCGGGCTGCTGGTGGCGGCCACCCGGCTGTCGCACCGGCTGGCCGGCGCGGGCGGCTGGCGGGACACCCGCCTGGCACTGCCGCCGGGCGCGTGGCACCCCGTACCGCTGACCGGAGGGGCCGACGCTCCCACCGCCCCGTACTCCGGCCCGGTCCCGGTGGCGGCGCTGCTGGCGGGCCGTCCGGTCGGGCTCTGGGTGCGCGCCTGACGGCGGGGGCGCGCGCGGCGCGGGCCACGTCAAGTGGGTGGCCCGCGCAGCAGTAGGGGGTGCGCGGGGCGGGCATGGCATCCCCTGTGACTCCTCTCCGTGACACGCACTACCCCACCCCGCAGGAGCTCGGGCTCGCCGCCCGCGCCCTGGCGGACGCACACCCCGGCGAGGCCCGCCTCCGCCAGGCCGGCACCTCCCGCTCGGGCCGCCCCCTCTGGCTCCTGTCGGTCGCCCCGGTGGCGACGGGCCGGCCGGAGGCGCCGACGGCGCCGGGGACGCCGGAAACGGCCGGACCGGGGGGCCTCGGGGGCCCGGAAGCGGCTGAAACCTCTGGCACCCCGGATGGAGCCCGGCCCCCGGACGCCCCGGATGCGTCCAGGGCCCCTGGCGCCCTGGATGCGGCCGAGACCCCTGCCGCCCCGAGTGCGGCCAGGGCCCCTGGCGCCCCGGATGCGGCCGAGACCCCTGCCGCCCTGGATGCGGCCCAGGCTCCTGGCGCCCCGGATACGGCTGAGGCCCCTGCCGCCCTGGATGCGGCCAGGGCCCCTGGCGCCCTGGATCTGGCCGAGGCCCCTGCCGCCCTGGATGCGGGCGAGGCCCCTGCCGCCCCGAGTGCGGCCTGGGCCCCTGGCATCTTCGATGCGGCTCAGGCCCCGGCCGCCCCGGATACGGCCGAGACCCCTGCCGCCCCGAGTGCGGCCCGGGCCCCTGGCATCTTCGATGCGGCTCAGGCCCCAGCTGCCCCGGGTGCCTGGCGTATCGCTGGGACCCCCAGGGTCCCCGGGACCCCCGAGGTCTCCGGGACCCCCAGGGTCTCCGGGACTCCCGGGACTTCCGGGGCGAACTTCGCCCCCGAGACCTCCGGGGATTCCCAGGCCCCCGGAACCCTCGGGACCCCCGGAACCGCCGGAACCGGGACCTCCTGGACCTCCAGGGCCGCCGAGACCTCCGGGACCCCCAGGACCTCCGGGACCCCCGGGACCCCCGGAACCGCCGGAACCGGGACCTCCTGGACCCCCAGGGCCGCCGAGACCTCCGGGACCCCCAGGACCTCCGGAGCCCCCGGGACCCCCGGAACCGCCGAGACCCCCGGAGCCCCCGGGGGCCCGCACCCGCCCCCGCCCCCGCCCCCGGTGCGCAACGTGCTCGTTGTGGCCGGGGCGCATGCCAATGAGCCCGTCGGCGGGGCCACCGCGCTCGCGCTCGCGCGGCGTCTGCTGCATGAGCCCGCGCCGCGCGTCGGGTGCGGCTGGCACTTCCTGCTCTGCGCCGACCCGGACGGCGCCGACCTGCACCGCACCCCCCGCCCCGGCTCGCTGCTGGACTACCACCGCTCCTTCTTCCGGCCGCCCGGTCCCGAACAGCCCGAGTGGGCGCCGTCTTTACTGCCCGCGGACCGGCTCCCGCCCGAGACCCTGGCCCTGACCGCGCTCATCGACGAGCTGCGGCCCGTGCTCCAGGTCTCCCTGCACGCCACCGACCTCGGCGGGTCCTGGGTGCAGCTCACCCGGGACATACCCGGTCTCGCCGAGCCCTTCGCCGCCTCGGCCGCCGCCTCCCGGATCCCGGTGGAGAACGGTGCCTCGGACGCGGCCGGCTGGCTCTCCCCCGGCCCGGGGATCTTCGTCATCCCGCAGCCGGGGAACGAGGCCGCGGGCTCCTTCCACCCGGAGGACACCCGGCTCAGCACCTGGTACCACGCCCACCGGTACGCCGGTACCACCGCGATCGTCGAAGTCCCCATGTGGGCCTCCGACCTGGTGGACGACCCGGCCCCGCACCCCGACCCGCGCGGGGCCCTGCGGGTGCTGGCCGGGCGGCTCACGGCGGACGCCGCGCTCGTGGGGGCGGCCCGGGAGCACACCCGCCCGGCCCCGGACCCGGCCGGGGCGGCGCTGCTGCGCGCGGTGGACTGGACGCTCGCGCTGATCCCCCGTATCGCCGTCGAATGGACGGGCGCCGGCGCTCCGGCGGAGGCCACGGCGGCGTATGTGGCCAGCGTCGACGCCTTCGGGCGGCGGCTGTCGCTGCGCGCGGCGGCGATGCTGCTGCGGGTGCTGCGCGCCCGGGACCATCCGGCGGCCCCCGGCCTGGACCGGCTGGTGACGCGGTGGTGCGAGGAGTTCGCGACCCGCTTCGAGGCCCGCTGGGTCCCGCTGGAGGCCCAGGTGGCGCACCAGTCGCGCACGGTCCTGGCGGCCTACGACCGCCTCGTGGCGGCCGGCCGCGGGGCCTAGCCCGACGACGGCCGCGGGGCCCGGCCCAGCGACCCGGCGACCCGGCAGCCCGGCGCCCGGCGGGAGCCCGTCAGCTCGACGACAGGCGGAACGTCATATGGCCGAAGCCGACCTGGTCCCCGTCCCGGACCACCGCCGAGCCCGTCACGCGGCGGCCGTTGACCGTGGTGCCGTTCGTGGAGCCGAGGTCGGTGAGGACCCAGGTGCCGTCACGCATCCGGAGTTCCGCGTGCGCCCGGGAGACGGTCTCGTGGCTGAGCCGCAGCCCGTTGCCCGGGTCGCGCCCGATGCGCAGGGCCGTCCCGCCCGGGTGCGGCAGCAGCAGCTTCGGAAGGCGTTCGGCGTGCCAGGCGCGGCGGACGCCCGCGGACACCGCCGAGGCCCGGCCGACCCAGCCGAACAGCCGACGGGTCCACGGGCTTTCGGCGGTCTCCCGTGTCTGGAGGTCCGCGGTGAGGGCCGCCAGGTCCTCGGAACGGCGGGCCACCAGGGCGAGTTCCATCCGGCGCAGGAAGGTGTCGTGGGACAGTTTGCCGACGGCCGCGCCCTCCCTGAGCTGGCTCACGGCGCGGTCCCGTTCGGCGTCGGACAGACGCGGCGCGGGGAAGGCGGGAAGTTCGAAACTCGACGTCACAGGGTGATTGTCGGCCCGTCGGGGGCGGAGTGTCCAGAACTCCCCCGCCCCGCCCGGAATGATGGGCAGGATACGCATGCTGGAGCATGCTGGACACCGCCGGAGACGAGGGGACGCGTCCGTGCAGTTCGAGGTCTGGGCACCGCTGAGGGACCGGGTCGCCGTGCGGCTCGACGGCGCGACGTACGAGATGGGACGCGATCCGGACCGGGACGGCTGGTGGACGGTGCGGGCCCCGGCCCGGGACGGCAGCCGCTACGGGTTCCTGCTCGACGACGATCCCGTCCCGCGGCCCGATCCGCGCGGCCGGCGGCTCCCGGACGGCCCCGACGGGCTGTCGGCGGTGGTCGACCTGGACGCGCTCGCCCCGCCGCCGGGGGTCGGGGCGGGCCGCCCGCTCCAGGACGCGGTCCTGTACGAGCTGCACATCGGCACCTTCACCCCCGAGGGCACCTTCGACGCGGCGGCGGCCCGCCTCGGCCACCTCGCCTCCCTCGGGGTCACGCACGTGGAGCTGATGCCGGTGTGCCCGTTCTCCGGCCGGCACGGCTGGGGGTACGACGGGGTCGCGCCCTGGGCGGTGCACGAACCGTACGGCGGCCCGGCGGGGCTGGCCCGGTTCACGGCCGCCGCGCACGCGGCCGGGCTGGGCGTGGTCCTCGACGTGGTGCACAACCACCTCGGCCCGTCCGGCAACCATCTGCCCGCGTTCGGCCCGTACTTCACCGACACCCACCACACGCCGTGGGGTTCGGCGGTGAACCTGGACGCGCCCGGCTCCGACGAGGTGCGCGCGTACCTGCTGGGCAGCGCGCTGTCCTGGCTGCGCGACTTCGGCCTCGACGGGCTGCGGCTCGACGCGGTGCACGCGCTGGCGGACGAGCGGGCGCTGACCTTCCTGGAGGAGCTGTCGGCGGCGGTGGACGCGCTGGCCGCGGAGACCGGCCGGCCGCTGTTCCTGATCGCGGAGTCCGACCGCTGCGACCCGCGGACGACCACCCCGCGCGCCGCCGGGGGGCTGGGCCTGCACGCGCAGTGGAACGACGACTTCCACCACGCGCTGCACTGCGCGCTGACCGGTGAGTCCCAGGGCTACTACGCCGATTTCGCGCAGGCGCCGACGGCCGCGCTGGCCAAGACGCTGACCCGGGGCTTCTTCCACGACGGGACCTGGTCCTCCTTCCGGGGCCGGACGCACGGCCGCCCGGTGGACCGCCGCCGGACCCCGGCGCACCGCTTCCTCGGCTACTCCCAGACGCACGACCAGATCGGCAACCGGGCCCTCGGTGACCGGCTCTCCGCCTCGCTCTCCCCCGGGCTGCTGGCGTGCGCGGCGGCGCTGACGCTGACCGGGCCCTTCGTGCCGATGCTGTTCATGGGCGAGGAGTGGGGTGCCCGCACCCCCTGGCAGTACTTCACCGACCACCCCGACCCGGAGCTCGCGGAGGCCGTCCGCACCGGCCGCCGCCGGGAGTTCGCGGAGCACGGCTGGAAGGCCGAGGAGATCCCCGACCCGCAGGACCCGGCGACCCGGGACCGCTCCTGCCTGGACTGGTCGGAGCCGGGCCAGGAGGGCCACGCCCGGCTGCTGGACTGGTACCGCACCCTGGTGGCGCTCCGCCGCACCCACCCGGACCTGCGCGACCCGGACCTGGCCGCGGTCCGGGTCGCGTACGACGAGGAGCGCCGCTGGCTGACCTTCCGGCGCGGCGACGTCCGGGTGGCGGTGAACCTCTCCCCCCGGCCGGTGACGATCGCCCTGGGCCGCAACGGCGTCCGCGTCCTGGCCTCCTGGGCCCCGGTGGACCACCCGGACCCGGCCGGCCGCCTCCACCTCCCACCCGAATCGCCGGTGATCCTCGGCCCCTGACGGCCGCCCCGCCCGGTCTACCCGACGACGGCCAGTTCGCGCGGTGCGTTGTTGAGGCGGCGGCCGCCGTCGGGGGTGACCGTGACGATGTCCTCGATGCGGACGCCGAAGCGGCCCGGGAGGTAGATGCCCGGCTCCACGGAGAAGCACATGCCGGGGACGAGGGGCTGCTCCTCGCCCTCGACCATGTACGGGGGCTCGTGGGTGGTGACGCCGATGCCGTGGCCGGTGCGGTGGATGAAGCGGTCCCCGTAGCCGAATTCGGTGATCACCGCGCGGGCCGCCCGGTCCACCTCCTGGCAGGCGGCCCCGGGGCGGACGGCCGCGAAGCCGGCCTGGTGGGCCTCGCGGACGATGTCGTGGACCCGCTGCTCCTCGGCGGTGGGCTCGCCGACGTGCACGGTACGGGAGATGTCCGAGCCATAGCCGAAGCGCAGGCCGCCGAAGTCGAGGACGACCATGTCGCCGTGGCGGATGACGCGCTCGCCCGCCTCGTGGTGCGGGTTGGCGCCGTTGGGCCCGGAGCCGACGACCGTGAAGTCCACCTGGGAGTGCCCGTGCGCGCGCAGCAGTGCGGCGAGGTCGGCGGCGACGTCGGTCTCGCGGCGGTCCGCGAAGGGCAGGTGCAGGATCTGCGCGTAGGCGGCGTCGGCGGCGGCTCCCGCGGCGGCCAGGCGCTCCAGCTCCCGCTCGTCCTTGACGGCGCGCAGCATGGGCAGGCAGTCGGTGAGGGCGGCGTAGGAGCTGTTGGGCAACTCCCGCTGGAGGCCGAGGAGATGCAGGGCCCAGGTGTTGTCGCTGACCCCGAAGCGGCCGCGGAAGTCCAGCAGCGGCGCGGTCACGGCGTACGGGTCCTTCCCGTCGGCCCAGTCCCGCAGGGTGAGCGCGGAGGCACCGGGGGCCAGGGCCGCGTCCGGGGCCTCCAGCGCGGGAACGATCAGCACCGGGTCCTGTCCGGCGGCGAGCACCAGCAGGGTCAGCCGCTCGGTCTCGGCGGTGGGCCGGTAGCCGGTGAGGTGGGTGAGGTCGGGTCCGGGCGAGATCAGCAGCCCGGCCAGCCCCGCGTCGGCGGCGCTCCGCGCGGCCGCGGCCATCCGGGCGGCGTAGTCCGCCGCGGTGAAGGGGGCGGGGCCGGCTGCGTTCGGGTCATCGGTCATACGGGGGATCCTGCCGTGAGCCGTGCCGCGAGCGCAGCGGCCGCGCCGGTCGGGATTCCGCGCGGGAGCGGCTCCGTACGGTGCACCGGGCGTGGCGCGGACAGCGGTACGGCGACCCCCGCGGCGCGGGCCGGCGAAGAGGTGCCCGGCGGGCCGCGGGACGGCCGGCTCCGCCGCGGCCGCCGTCGCCCCGGGCGGTCCGCCGACGGGACGGCTTCCCGGCCCGGCCCGCCGCCGCCCTTGCCGGGAGCGGGGCGGCCGGATAAGGCGTCGCGGGACCACCCCTCTGATCGGCTATGCTGTGCATGCACACCGACGGGCGGTCCGCCGCCCTTCGTGGTGGGTGTAGCTCAGTTGGTAGAGCACCTGGTTGTGGTCCAGGTGGCCGCGGGTTCAAGTCCCGTCACTCACCCTTCCGACCCTGTGGGGTACGAGATCCTTCTCGTACCCCACGGGGTTTTTTCCTGCTCAGGCGGTGCGGATCGCCGGGTCGGAAACGCCGGGGGCGCCGGTCTCCACATGGCCCGCGAAGCGCCGCAGGAAGCCGGAGTCGGCGGCGGAGACCACCGTCACGTCGTACCAGCGGCCCGTGGCGCCGAGGTCCACGGTGTGCGTGACGGTGCCGCCCGCGGGGACGCGCAGGGTGCGGGGGGTGCCGCCGTAGGCGTTGCTCACCGTGAGGTCGGCCGCGGTCGTGCCGCCGTTGGTGAGGGTCAGGGCGAGGTTGCCGGTGGAGGTGGCGTGCCGGGCGGTCACCTCGGGGCCGGCCTTCTTGGCCGGGCCCCGCCAGGTGCGCAGGAAGCCGTTGGGGCCCCAGACCGTGAGGTCGATCCGGTTGCCGGTGGAGCCGCTGGTGGACCAGGTGTCCGAGAGGGTCTTGCCCGCCTCGACGCTGTAGGGCCAGGGGCCGTCCGTACGGTTGCCCGAAGTGCTGTGGAAGTGGGCGCCCAGGTTCGGGCCGGACGCGAAGGTCAGGGTGAATGTGCCGGTGGAGACGGTACGGGCGCCGTCCACGTACGGGACGTAGCCGAGGGCGCGCGTGGGCTTGGAGCCGGGCTCCTGCGCGGGCAGGCTGCCGGTGGCCGGCGGGGTGGGCCGGTAGGAGGGGTGGCGGTCCTTGTCCGGCGGGACGTATCCGGCCGTGGAGGGCAGCGCGGCGGGGGCGGTGTCGGCCCGGGTGAAGTCGAAGGCGGAGGTCAGGTCGCCGCAGACGGCCCGCCGCCAGGGGGAGATATGGGGCTCGCGGACTCCGAAGCGCTTCTCGATGAAGCGGATCACGGAGGTGTGGTCGAAGGTCTCCGAGCAGACGTAGCCGCCCTTGCTCCACGGCGAGACCACGATCATGGGGACGCGGGGGCCGAGCCCGTAGGGGCCGGCCGCGTAGCCGCCGCCCCCGGCGTACAGGTCGCCCTTGACGTCGGCGGTGGACAGGCCCCAGGCGGAGGAGGCCGGCGGGTAGGGCGGGACGACGTGGTCGAAGAAGCCGTCGTTCTCGTCGTAGGTGAGGAAGAGGGCGGTCTTCGCCCACACCGCCGGGTTCGCGGTCAGGGCGTCCAGGACCTTGGAGATGTACCAGGCGCCGAAGTTCGTGGGCCAGTTGGAGTGCTCGCTGAACGCCTCGGGGGCCGCGATCCAGGAGACCTGCGGGAGGGTGCCGTTGACCACGTCGGCGCGCAGCCGGTCGAAGTAGCCCTCGCCCGCCTTGGCGTTCGTGCCGGTGCGGGCCTTCTCGTAGAGGGGGCTGCCGGGCTGGGCGTTGCGGTAGCTGTTGAAGTACAGCAGCGAGTTGTCGCCGTAGTTGCCGCGGAAGGCGTCGTTGATCCAGCCCCAGTGACCGGCGGCGTTCAGGCCGTCGCCGATGTCCTGGTAGACCTTCCAGGAGATCCCGGCCGCCTCCAGGCGCTCGGGGTAGGTCTTCCAGCCGTAGCCGGCCTCCTGGTTGCCGAGGACGGGGCCGCCGCCGGTGCCGTCGTTGCCCGTGTGGCCGGTCCACAGGTAGTAGCGGTTGGGGTCGGTGGCGCCGATGAAGGAGCAGTGGTAGGCGTCGCACACGGTGAAGGCGTCGGCGAGGGCGTAGTGGAACGGGATGTCGTTCCGCGTCATGTACGACATGGTCGTGGCGGTCTTGGCGGGGACCCACTGGTCGTACTTGCCGTTGTTGTACGCCTGGTGGCCGCCGGCCCAGTCGTGGTCCAGGCCCTCCAGGAACTGCATGCCGAGGTCGGCCACCTGCGGGTGGAAGGGCAGGATGTCCTTGGTCCCGTTCGACTGGTGGAAGACCGAGGTGCCGTTGTCCTTGAGGACGGGCCGCGGGTCCCCGAAGCCCCGGACGCCCTTCATCGCGCCGAAGTAGTGGTCGAAGGACCGGTTCTCCTGCATGAGGACGACGATGTGCTCGATGTCCTGGAGGGTGCCGGTGGTGCCCTGCGCCGGGATGGCGGCGGCCCGCGCGATGCTGTCGTTCAGCATCGCGAGGGCGGTGGTGCCGCCGGCTATCTGCAGGAACCTGCGCCGGTTGAGTTCTGCCATGGTGTGACGACCTCTGGGGGTGAGGGGCGAGTCGAGGGGCGCCCCAAGGACAGCGTCTCCCGGGTACCGGGCGGGGAGCAGTCCGTGACGGCGCGCCGTACACCTGGCGAACGGCAGGCGCTCCCCCGTCAGCCGCCGGCGGTCGCGGGGGCGGCCGGGACCCCCGCCTTGCCGATGAGCAGGTCGAGCAGGGAGAGCAGGGCCGCGCGGACGTCCGTACGGTCGCGCGCGTCGAGCATCAGCACGGGCGTCTCGGGGTCGCGCAGGCGCAGGGCGGTGGCGATCTCCTCGGCGGTGTAGAGCTGTTCGCCGTGGAAGCAGTTGGCGCCGACGACGAAGGGCAGCCCGCGGCTCTCGAAGAAGTCCACGGCGGGGAAACTGCGGTCGAGGCGGCGGGTGTCGACGAGGACGATCGCCCCGAGGGCGCCGTTCAGCAGGTCGTCCCACATGAACCAGAAGCGTTCCTGGCCGGGGGTGCCGAAGAGGTAGAGCACGACTCCGGCGTCGGTGAGGGTGATGCGGCCGAAGTCCATGGCGACGGTGGTGACGGTCTTGGACTCGATGCCGTCGAGGTCGTCGACGCCGATGCCGGCCGAGGTCAGCCGTTCCTCGGTGCGCAGCGGCTCGATCTCGGAGATCGTCTCCACCAGGGTGGTCTTGCCCACCCCGAACCCGCCGGCGACGAGGATCTTGACCGGGGCCGGTTCCCCGGGGGCGGGCGTGGCGGGCGTGTCATATCCGGGCAAGGTTGTCCCTGATTCTCATGAGCAGGTGGACGTCGGTGGTCTCGGTGGCCGCCAGGGGCGGCCGGTGGTCGATCAGCCCGCGGTCGGCGAGTTCGCCGAGGAGCAGGGTCATCGGGGTGAGGCGGATGCGCATCCTCGCCGCGATCTCGGCGACCGCCATGCCGCCCGGCGACGCGCACAGGGCGAGGATCTCCTGCCACTCGGTGGGCAGGCCGCCGTGCTCCTCGTCTCCGGCGGCGGCCGTGATCGTGGTGTCCATGGTGAGGACGGTGTGCGGGGCGGCTGTACGGCCGTCGGTGAGGGCGTACAGCCGCGTCCGGCGGCGGCCCGCGGGCTGTGGCTCGTCCTGCGGCATTACGCGGACGGAGCCTGGCCGCGCTCGGGGGTGCCCAGCCATTCGCCGAGCGCCTGGGCGGTGCGTACGGCCTCGCCGCCCAGCTCGCCGAGGCGGGCCTTGCGGGAGGTCACCACGATGAGGGTGCTGCCCTCCCCGCATCCGACGATGCACAGGTAGCGGTCGTCCATCTCGACGAGCTGGCGGATGACGCGGCCGCCCTCCACCTCGCGGGAGATGGCCTTCATGGTGGCGGCGATGCCGGAGGCGGCGGCCGCCATGCGCTCGGCCTGGGGCTGGTCCAGGAGGTAGTCGCTGAGCCGGATGCCGTCGTTGGACAGCAGCACGGCCCCCTGGATGCCGGCGATCCTGCTCAGGTTGTTGTCGAGGACGCTGTAGATCATGTCGTTCGATGAGGTGGTCATGGCTGATCCCGTCGGAGCTCTTCTTCCACTGTCTGGGTCCCCTGTTCGTAGTCAGCCCAGGCGTCGGCCACCTCTTCGGGTGTCGCGGCGTCCTGCCGGACGGCTGGTTCCGGCGCGCGGGGCGCGCGCAGTTGGTCGGCGATATGGGTCTGCGGGACGCGCTCGGGGAGGGCGGGCCGCTCGGGCAGGGCGGGGCGGCCGGGGCCGGCCGTGAGCGCGGGCCGGGCCGCGGGCGCGGGCGCCGTACGGACCGCGAGCGCGGGTACGAGCGGCTTCGCGGTACGGCGGCTGGGCAGCCCGGCGCCGGTCCGCGCGGGCGGCGCGGGCTCGTCCGGTACGGGGCGGACGGGCCCGGTGACGGCGGATCCGGTGGCGGCCGACCCGGTGTCAGCGGAACCGGCTCCGGCTCCCGCCCCGGGGAGCGCCGCCGGCGCGGCCGCGGCCAGGGCCCGGGGGGTCCGTTCGCGGGGCACGGTCTCGCGCGGAGCGGCTTCGCGCGGGGCCTCGGCGTCGGTGGCCAGCAGCAGTTCCTGGGGCAGGACCACCACCGCGCAGGTGCCCCCGTACACCGAGCGGCGCAGGGTGACGGTGGCGCCGAGCTGGTCGGCGAGGTGGCCGACGACGAACAGGCCGAGGCGGTGGGCGTTCTGGGCGAGGACGGAGTACGGGGGTGCCTGGTGCAGGCGCCCGTTCATCTCCTCGTAGCGCTCGGGGCTGACGCGGGGGCCGCGGTCCTCGATCTCGACGGAGAGCCCGTCCGCGACGAGTTCGGCGCGGATGACCACCTTGGACTTGGGCGGGGAGAACCGGGTGGCGTTGTCGAGCAGTTCGGCCAGCAGGTGGCTGATCTGGCTGATCGCGCCGGGCTCCACGCTGGTCTCGTCCAGGGCCTGCCGTTCGATGCGCCGGAAGTCCTCGACCTCGGCGGCGGCCTCGCGCAGCAGGTCGGCGACGCGCATGGGCTCGGTGTGCGGGTCGGGGACCTCGCCGCCCGCGAGGATGAGCAGGTTCTCGATCTGCCGCCGCATGCCGACCGTCAGCTGGTCGGAGCGCATCAGCTGGGCGAGCAGCGCCTCGTCGTGGCCGAAGGTGTCCTGGATGTCCTCGGTGAGGCTGAGCTGACGGCTGACCAGGTTCCCGGTGCGGGAGGCGATGCCGGAGGCGAAGAGGCCGAAGCCGTGGCGTTCGGCGGCGAGCTGCCGGTGCCCGTCGACGGAGACCGCGACGGCGCGGGCGAAGGCGTCGCTGACACGGCCGACCTCGTCCCGCTCGCCGGTCACGGACGGCAGGACGCCGGGGTCCACGCTCTGGCCGCGCTGGAGCCGGGCGACGACCTCGGGCAGGGTCTCCTCGGCCACGGTGACCGTGCGTTCGTGCAGGTCGTGCAGGCGGCGCAGGACGGAGCGGGTGGTGAACACGACGACGACCACGACGGCCAGCAGCCCGCCGGCGCTGCCGCCGATCAGCCAGGCGACCTCGCTGTCGAGCTCGGCGGCCTTGGCCTCGCCGCGGGTGAGCACCGAGCGGGCCAGGTCGATGTTGAGGGTGGTCATCTGCACGGAGAAGTTGGCGTGCGCGGAGGACCAGCCGGCGACCTCGGCGGGCAGCCGGATGCCGGTGGCGGTGTCCTTGTGCCCGGAGAGGACGGCGTTCTCGATGCGGGTCTTGGTCTGCCAGTCCGCGGAGCCGACGACCCGCTCGTAGAACCGCTGGTCGCGGGCGCCGAGATGGGGCACGATCAGCGCCTCGTGCAGGTAGCGCTGGGCGCCGAGGGAGCTGACGAACTGGTCGTAGCCGGAGAAGGTCAGGTCGCCGGAGGGTCCGGCCAGGGCCAGGACGGTGTCCTCGCGGGCCACCATCTCGGTGGCCTGGAGCATGGAGACCACCGGGCGGCTGGCCTGGGCGAGTTCGGCGTCCTCGGCGTGGCTGAACTCCTGCTGGTACACCTGGATGACCTTGCCGATCACCTCGGAGTAGTAGGAGAGGGTGCTCTCGGGGGTGCCGCTGCGCAGGTCGGCGCGCTGGCGGAAGCCGGCGAGCCGGTCGAGCTGGCGGGTCACGTCCCCGAAGGACCGGGAGGGGTCCACGGCGAGCCGGCGGAACTCGGCGGCGGCGAGGTCGGTGGCCTCGCGCCGGACGCTCAGTTCGCCCTCGGAGCCTTCGGCGGCCGCCCACAGGGCCGCGGTGGCGGTGCGTTCGGCCTGCATGTCGACCATGAGCGTGTAGAGCGGGGCGCCGATCCGCTCGGACGCCTCGACGTCGGAGCGCAGTTGGGCGGACTGCTCCAGCAAGCGCTGCGCGGTCACCGTCACTTGGGTGCCCATGGCGACGGTGGGGACCACGGCCAGCCAGATGAGCAGCGTGCGCAGGCGTACGGTCCGCCACCGGCGGGCCGGTGACTGCCCTCGTATGCCTTCGGGTTCTGTGGGAGACATCGGTCCTCGGGAGCGGGGGACGACGGGCAGGGGACGGCGAGGGTAGGCCGAAGTCACGGACCGGGCACGGCTGTGGGACGTGGGTGTGCGCGACCGGTCCGCCTGCGGCGGGACGTGAGGGTGCCGATCATAACCAGACACCGCACAAAATCGGATAGATGTCTTCGTCCGGCCCATGCTGCTACCGGAAGTGGATCACCGCAGGCCAGAGACCGGATCGGAACCGGAACGCGATGTCCCCGACACCGGGGCGGGCGGCCGCTCCCGGCCGCCGGGCGCGCCCGGAGCGGCGCAGGCCCGCCCGGGGCCGGGTTCCGGCCTGCCGGGCGGGCCTGCCGCCGTTCTTCCCCTGCTGCCGTACTCAGCCCTGCCCGGGGGTCAGGCGCAGGGAGATGCTGTTGATGCAGTACCGCTGGTCGGTGGGGGTGGGGTAGCCCTCGCCCTCGAAGACGTGGCCCAGGTGGGAGCCGCACTTCGCGCAGCGGACCTCGGTGCGGACCATGCCGTGCGAGGTGTCCGCGAGGAGTTCGACCGCGTCGGTGTCCTTCGGGTCGTAGAAGGACGGCCAGCCGCAGTGGGACTCGAACTTCTCGGTGGAGCGGAACAGCTCGGCGCCGCAGCCCCGGCAGGAGTACACGCCCTCCGTCTTGGTGTCGGTGTACTCACCGCGGAAGGCGGGCTCGGTGCCGGCCAGGCGGAGGACCTGGTACTCGGACGGGCTCAGCTCCGCCTGCCACTGCTCGTCCGTCTTCTCGACCTCGTAGGACATGACTCTTCCGCTCCCTCGTACCGGTGCCGTCAGTTCGACAGGCGGGCGAGGATGGCCGGACCGAGGTCCGTGACGTCACCCGCGCCCATGGTGAGAACGAGATCACCGGGCTTGGCCATTCCCGCGATGACATCGGCGACGGCCGTCTTGTCGTGCTCGGCGGAGACGTCGGCGCCGGCGGCCCGGGCGGCGGCGATGATGATCTCGCTGGTGACGCCGGGGACCGGGTCCTCGCGGGCGGGGTAGATGTCCAGGACCACGGAGGCGTCGGCGAGGGCGAGGGCCTGGCCCATCTCCTTGCCGAGTTCCTGGGTGCGGGAGAACAGGTGGGGCTGGAAGACCACCAGGATCCGGGAGTCCCCGGCGGCGCCGCGGATGGCCTCCAGGTCGGCGGTCATCTCGGTGGGGTGGTGCGCGTAGGAGTCGATGACCTGGACCCCGGCGGCCTCGCCCTTGAGCTGGAGGCGGCGCTTGACGCCGGTGTACTTGCCGAGGGCCGAGGCCAGGTTGTGCGCCGGGATGCCGAGGGCGACGCCCGCGGCGAGGGCGGCGACGGCGTTGTGGGCGTAGTGGCGGCCGGGGACGGAGACGGTGAAGGTGAGCATCCGGCCGTCCAGGACCACGGTGACCTCGCTGGCCAGGCCGCGCGGGGTGATCTTGGTGATGCGGAGGCCGGCGTCCTCCTCCTCGCCGTACGTGACGACGCTCAGGTCCTCGCGGCCCGCGACGCGGCGGGCGATCTCGGCGGCGCCCTCCTGGCCGTGGGCGACGACGAGGGTGCCGCCGGGCACGACCTTGCCGACGAAGGTCTCGAAGGACTCGTAGATCTCCTCGATGGACGCGTAGTTCGCGTGGTGGTCGAGCTCCGCGTTGAGGATGATCGCGACCTGCGGGGCGTACTTGTGGAAGGTGCGGTCGCTCTCGTCCGCCTCGGCCACGAAGATGTCGCCCTCGCCGTGGTGGGCGTTGGAGCCGGGGGCGTCCAGGTCGCCGCCGATGGCGTAGGAGGGGTCCAGGCCCAGGGCCGAGAGGGAGACCGCCAGCATGGAGGTGGTGGTGGTCTTGCCGTGCGTGCCGGCGACGGCGATCGGGCGCAGCCCGTCCATCAGGGCGGCGAGGGCGTCGGAGCGGTGCACGACGGGGATGCCGAGCTCGGCGGCGCGGGCCAGCTCGGGGTTGTCGGCGCGGATGGCGCTGGAGACGACCACGCAGGTGGTGCCGTCGGCCAGGTGGTCCGCGGCGTGCCCGCCGTGGACGGTGACGCCGTGGGCGCGCAGGGCGTCGGCGGTCTCGGAGTCGCCGCGGGCATCGCTGCCGGCCACCCGCGCTCCGCGCTGGGCCAGGATCTTCGCGATGCCGGACATGCCGGCGCCGCCGATGCCGATGAAGTGGGGCCGTTCCATGGCGGTCGGCAGGCCGGGCTTCATTCAGGTCGCTCCAGGATCGAGTGCGGTGCGGTGCGTGCGTGCGCGGGTGGTGGTCCGGGCGTGCGGACCCAGCCTATTCGTTGTGGGCGAAGAGCTTGAGCACGGGAACGCCGACCTTGTGGCGGGCGCGGGAGGCCCAGTCGCGGTGGAAGAACTCCTCGACGAAGTGCGGGGCGGTCAGGACGATCACCTCGTCGGCGCCGTTCTCCTCCACGACGGCCTTCAGTCTGTCGAGGGGGTGGTTGTCGATGAGCTGGCCCACCGCCTTGGCCCCCTTGCCGCGCAGGGCGTTCAGGGAGTGGGCGAGGGCGTGGGCGGCGGGCCCGCGGGCGGCCTCGCCCTCCGGTTCGTCCCCCTCGCGGATGGCTTCGGGGATCTCACCGAGCGCCACGTCGTCGATGGCGCGCAGCAGCCGGTCCTGGTCGCCCCGAGGCTGCATGAGGACGACGAAGGAGACCGGGTCGTCTCCGTGCAGGCTGGTGACGAAGTCCACGTCCACCGTGGTCAGCGGCTGCTCGATCATCAATACGCTCGTGAACACGGACGCCCTCTCCTTCATGGGCCGAGGCCGGCCGACCGGCCCCTGCGGAAACCATCCTGCCCCGCTGTCGCACGGGGCCGGCGCAGGTATATGTGCCCAGCGGAAGCAAAGCGGAACGACAAATTCCGCCCCTTGTCAGATCCGACGGTAGCGGGTGAACAGGAACCCGGCCTCTTCCAGTACGCAGGCGGGCGCGAGCCGGTGCGGAACCGTGACGGAAGGCCCTCCGGCGATGCGCTGGGCATCGCCCGCCGTGAGCGTCGGGGAGATCGTCAGGCACAGCTCGTCCAGCACCCCGGCGGCCACGAACTGCCCCAGCAGCCGGGGCCCGCCCTCGGTGAGCTGGCGGCGCAGCCCCCGGGCGGCCAGCTCCCGTACGGCCCTGCCCGCGTCCACGGCGGCCCCCTCCCCGGCCACGACCACCTCGGCCCCGGCCCGTACGGCCTCGGCCACCCGGCCGGCGGGGGCCCCGGCGCCGGTGACCACCAGGGTCGGCACCAGCGGGGAGGTGAACAGGGGCAGCGAGAAGTCCAGGTCCAGGCTCGCGGTGACGACGGCGACGGCGGGGGCCGGGCCCTGGCCGGAGGCGGCCCGGCGCGCGGCGAAGGCGTCCCGGGCCCGGGCCGGGCGGTAGCCCTCCTGGCGAACCGTTTCCGCGCCGACGACCACCACATCGGCCAGTGCCCGCAGGGTGCCGAAGATCCGCATGTCGGTCTCGCCGGAGATGGGCTGCGAGCGCCCGTCGTGCTGGGCGGCGCCGTCCAGGGTGGAGACCATGTTGGCCCGCAGCCAGTGCCCGTCCGCCGCGAGCGCGGGGTAGGCGTAGGCGTCCGCGAGCTCGTCCAGCGACCACTCGCGGTCCGCCGGGTCCGGGGCCGGGGCTGATGTCTGATCGGTCACAGGGAACAGGCGTCGCATCGGTGCAGTGTGCCACGCCCCGTAGAGTGGAGTGCTGTGCCGACATCACTCCCGACCCCAGGTCGCGCCGCGGACCGGCCCCCGATAGCCGACGCCGGGCCGCAGGCCCTGTGCGCGCGCGAGCCGCGGGTGCCCGCCGAACGTCTGGTGGCCGAGATGGTGCCGCCGCCCCGGTTCGACTCGGTGCGCTTCGACACCTACAACCTGGATCCGGCCCAGCCGAGCCAGGCCGAGGCCGTCACCGTGCTGAGCGGCTTCGCCGCCGGACTGGGCGGGGCGCACGCGAGCGGTTCCGGGCGCAAGCGCTGGTTCGCCCGCAAGCCCGCCGCCCCCGCGGCCCCGCGCGGGGTCTACCTCGACGGCGGCTACGGCGTCGGCAAGACCCACCTGCTGGCCTCCCTGTGGCACGCCACCCCGGCCGAGCCCGCGCTCAAGGCGTTCGGCACCTTCGTGGAGCTGACGAACCTGGTGGGCGCGCTCGGCTTCCAGCAGACCGTGCAGACCCTCGGCGGGCACCGGCTGCTGTGCATCGACGAGTTCGAGCTGGACGACCCGGGCGACACCGTCCTGGTGTCCTCGCTGCTCAGCCGCCTGGTCGAGCGGGGCGTGGCGCTGGCCGCCACCTCCAACACGCTGCCCGGTAAGCTCGGCGAGGGCCGCTTCGCCGCCGCCGACTTCCTGCGGGAGATCCAGGGGCTGTCGGCGCACTTCCGGCCGCTGCGGATCGACGGCCAGGACTACCGCCACCGCGGGCTGCCGGAGGCCCCGGCCCCCTTCTCCGACGAGCAGGTCACCAAGGCGGCGTACGCGACCGCGGGCGCGAGCCTGGACGACTTCCCCGGCCTGCTGGAGCACCTGGCCCGGGTGCACCCCAGCCGCTACGGCGCGCTGACCGACGGGATCACGGCCGTGTGCCTGACCGGTGTCGGTCCGGTGCCGGACCAGTCCACCGCGCTGCGGCTGGTGGTCCTCGCCGACCGGCTGTACGACCGGGAGGTCCCGGTGCTGGCCTCCGGCGTGCCCTTCGACAAGCTGTTCAGCGAGGAGATGCTGAACGGCGGCTACCGTAAGAAGTACTTCCGCGCCATCTCGCGGCTCACCGCGCTGGCGCGCGACGCGAAACCCCTGGTGTCCCAGTAGGTTTGGGTGCGCCGGGCTCCCCTCTCGGGGGTCCGGCCGTTTCCCCACTCCTGCGAAGGGACCACCATGGCCACCACGCGTCACGCGCACACCGTCTGGGAAGGCGACCTGCTCAAGGGCAAGGGCGTCGTCAGCCTCGACTCCTCGGGCATCGGTTCGTACGACGTCTCCTGGCCCGCCCGTTCCGAGGCCGCGAACGGCAAGACCAGCCCGGAGGAGCTGATCGCCGCCGCCCACTCCAGCTGCTTCTCGATGGCCCTGTCCCACGGCCTCGCCGGCGCGGGCACCCCGCCCACCCGGCTGGAGACCAAGGCCGACGTCACCTTCCAGCCCGGTGAGGGCATCACCGGCATCCACCTCACCGTGGAGGGCGAGGTGCCCGGCCTGGACAACGACGCCTTCGTGGCCGCCGCCGAGGACGCCAAGAAGAACTGCCCGGTCAGCCAGGCCCTTTCGGGTACGACGATCACCCTGAGCGCCAAGCTCGCCTGACCGCCGCAGCAGCAGCGCGTCGAAGGGGTACCACTGCCCGAGCAGCAGC